>NZ_JASERH010000146.1:0-76778 GCF_030766975.1 Streptomyces sp. KL116D
GCGGTGCGGGTTTCGGCGGCGGCGCGGGGGCCGGCTTCGTCGGCGGGGGCGTGCTCGGGCCCGCGCTGCAGGTGACGCCGTCGCCGGAGACCGCCACGGCGCCGCCCGTCGCGCCGCCGTCGATCGAGGCGTACGCACAGCTGTCGGCGGGGGCCAGCGCCTGGGCCACGGGCGCGGCGGCGCCGCACAGCCAGGCGGTGGCCAGCACCGCGAGGACTCGTGTGACCAGGGCGGACCTGGCCCGACTGGTTCGATCCACGACCGAGATCATGGGCGGCACTGCCGTCCGGCACGCCCGCGTCGCCGTGGATTGCCCCGAACGTGGGGAGTGGGGGCACACGAGGTTTGCGCGCAAGAAATCTTGAACCGCGTTGAACGCACCCGCCGTCCACGCCCGTACCTAGGGCCATGTGCGGACCCGACCGGGATCGCACAACACCCAAGTAACAAGCGGGAGTTGACGATGAAGACCTCCTGGCGGAGCGCCTCGCTCGTAGCGACAGCTGCGGCCTTGCTGGCGCTGACGACGGCGTGCGGTCAGGACAAGGGCGACCAGAGCACGAACGGCCAGAACGTGGGCAACGCGGCCCCGGCGCAGGGCGGTTACGGCTCCGACGGCTACGGCGACGCGGGCGGCGGCGCCGAGAAGGACGCCGCCAAGGCCAAGTCCGCCGGACAGCTCGCCGTGTGGGACAGCAAGAAGCTCGGCCGGGTCCTCACGGACAGCGCCGGATTCACCATGTACCGCTTCGACAAGGACACCGCGCAGCCGCCCAAGTCGAACTGCGACGCCGCCTGCCTCAAGGCCTGGCCCGCCGTCCCCGCGAGCGGCGCGAAGGCCGCGCCGGGCGTCGACCCGGCCCTGATGGGCGAGGTGACGGCGCCGGACGGCACCAAGCAGCTGACCATCGACGGCTGGCCGATGTACCGGTACGCGATGGACACCGCGCCGGGCGACGCCAAGGGGCAGGGCGTGGGCGGCACTTGGTACGCCGCGGCGCCCGACGGGAAGAAGGCGAGCCCGGCCTCCGCCGCGCAGCCCGCCGACCTCAAGGGCCTGTCCACGCGCAAGGACCCCAAGCTCGGCGAGATCGTCGTCGACAAGAACGGCATGACCGTCTACCGCTTCCTCAAGGACTCGGCGTGGCCCATCAAGTCCAACTGCGTGGGCGCGTGCGCGCAGAAGTGGCCGGCGGTCCCGCCGGTCGCGAAGAACGACACCGAGAACATTCCGCTCAAGGGATACATGACCTTCGCCCGGCCCGACGGCACCAAGCAGCAGACCCTGAACTGCTGGCCGGTCTATACGTTCTCCGGTGACAAGAAGCCGGGTGACACCAACGGTCAGGGAGTCGGTGGTACTTGGTACGCCGCGGCTCCGGACGGAAAGCCGGTGGGCGCTCCCAAGTAACAACCGAGGAGGGGCCGGTGCGTCCGGCAAGCGGCTCACAGTAGAGTCGTCAAGGATTTGGCGAATCGCCGGTCCGTTCCTCACATGGCCCAGTGATGGTCATGTGCCGGGAACGGACCGGTTCTTTTCGGTTGGGAAAGAGATGGTTTCGGGGTGGTTTCGGATCACGGCCAATTGGCACGTGCCGCAGGCAGTGACCGAGAACGGACGGTCAATTTCCGTTTTGACTCGCTCCTTTGGCAGCTGATCAGTAGCCTCAGCTCGAACACCGGCTCGCCTACGCCTTGGAGAGATTGATGGAGCGTCCTGCCTGGGCCCCGCAGGGCATCGACATCTCGGTGCCCAGTGTGTCCCGGATCTACGACTATTACCTGGGCGGTTCGCACAACTTCGAGGTCGACCGGGACGCCGCCCGCAAGGCCATGGAGTTCATGCCGGGCCTGCCCAAGATCATGCAGGCGAACCGGGCGTTCATGCGGCGGGCGGTGCGGTACGCCGTCGACGAGGGCATCACCCAGTTCCTCGACATCGGCTCCGGCATCCCGACCTTCGGCAACGTGCACGAGGTGGCCCAGCAGGCGAGCCCCGGTGCCCGCGTCGTCTACGTCGACCACGACCCGGTCGCCGTCGCCCACAGCAGGGCCGTGCTCGAAGGCAACACGGACACCGCGGTCCTCACGGCCGACCTGCGCAAGCCGCGGGACGTCCTGAGCGGCGTCGAGGTCACCCAACTCCTCGACCTGCGGCGGCCGGTGGCACTGCTCCTGGTCGCCGTACTGCATTTCGTCGAGGACGCCGACGACCCGTACGCGGCCGTGGCCGAACTCGGCGAGGCGCTCGCACCCGGCAGCCTGTTGATCGTGACGCACGCCTCCTACGAGGGAATGCACATCTCGACGGAGCAGGCCGACGGTGCGGTCGACGTCTACCGGAAGGACGTCCGCAATCCGCTGATCATGCGGAGTCCCGCGGAGATCGGACGCTTCTTCGAGGGCTACGAGGTGGTCGAGCCCGGCATCGTGCCGATGCCGGTGTGGCGGCCGCAGACCGCGCCCGAGGACGAGGACCCGTACACATTCGCGGGCTATGTGGGAGTGGGGCGCAAGGCGTGAGCGGAGAGCCGGGCGGACCGGAGGACAGACTGCGCAGGTTCGCCACGATCTGGAGCCGGGCCATCTACCCGGTGACGGCGACGTCCCTGACCCGGCCCGAGTTCGAGGAGGAACTCGTGCCGGTCGTCCGGCGGCTGCGCGCGGCACTGGCCGCGCGGAGCCTGGACGCCGTGGAGGCCAGGGCGGTCGGCGCCGCCCTGATCGACGCACACTGCACCGACCCCGAGGCGCTGAGCCGCACCCTCGACGTGGTCGACGCGTACCTCGTCCTGTACTGCGGCGAAGAGGCGCGCACGGCCGAGCGCGAGGACGATCTGCGGGCCCGCTGCGCCCGCATCCAGCACGCCGTCGCGGCCGGGTTCGCGGCCGCGTTGCGCGAGCGCACCCTTGCCGAGCAGGAGGCGATCTCGCGGGCCGCGCTCAACGCGCGCAGTGTCGTCGCCGAAGCCCTGCACGCGAGCGAGGCCCGGTTCCGCGCGGTGTTCCACGGCGCCGCCATCGGCATCGGCATCGCCGACCTCGACGGCACCGTCCTGGAGGTCAACGACGCGCTGGTGCGGATGTTCGGCGGCGGCGAGGGCCTGCTGCGCGGCCGCAACGTCGCCGAGTGGACCCACCCCGAGGACGCCCCGCAGGTCTGGCACCTCTACAACGAGCTGGTCCGCGGCGAGCGCGAGCACTACCGGGTGGAGAAGGCGTTCTACCGGCCCGACGGCACCGCCCTCTGGACCAATCTGACGGTGTCGCTGCTGCGCGACAAGGACGGTGTCCCGCAGTACCAGCTGGCCCTGATGGAGGACACCACCGAGCGCAGGCTGCTCAACCTGCGCCTGCGCTACGAGGCCACCCACGACGCGCTGACCGGCCTGCCCAACCGCACCCTCTTCTTCGAGCGCCTGGAGAAGGTGCTCGGCGCGGGCGAGGGCATGCGCTTCGGCCTGTGCTACCTCGACCTCGACGGCTTCAAGACCATCAACGACAGCCTCGGCCACGCCGTCGGCGACCGGCTCCTCGTCGAGGTCGCCGACCGGCTGCAGGCCTGCGCCACGGCCCGCGGCGAGATGGTCGCCCGGCTCGGCGGCGACGAGTTCGTCGCCCTGACCACCGGCAAGGACACCGAGGCCGAGGTCGACGAGCTCGCGGGCCGCATCATGAACGCCCTCGCCACGCCGATCCGCATCGACGGCCGCGAACTGACCGTGCGCGGCTCCATCGGCATAGTGGAGGGACCGGCCGGCGAGCGCAGCCCCGCCGAGGTGCTGCGCAGCGCCGACATCACGATGTACCGGGCCAAGTCCGCGGGCGGCAACCGCTACGAGCTCGCCGACCCCGAGGCCGACGCCCGCGCCATCACCCGGCACGGCCTGACCACGGCCCTGCCCGCCGCCCTGGACCGCGGCGAGTTCTTCATCGAGTACCAGCCGCTCGTGCACCTCGGCGACGGCAGCGTGCGCGGCGCCGAGGCCCTGGTCCGCTGGCTGCACCCGCAGCACGGCGTCCTCGGCCCCGACCGGTTCATCCCGCTCGCCGAGCACACCGGCCTCATCGTGCCGCTCGGCCGCTGGGTCCTGGAGGAATCGGTACGCCAGGCCCGGGTCTGGCAGGAACGGCACGCGGACGCGGGCCCCCTGCGCATCAACGTCAACCTGTCCCCGATGCAGCTCACCCACCCCGGGCTCGTCTCCGACACGGTCGACATCCTGGAGCGGGCCGGGCTCGCCCCGGGCGCGCTCTGCCTGGAGGTCACGGAGTCGGCGCTGATCGGCGCCGACGACGATCTGCTCAAGCCGCTGCGCCGGCTGTCCGAGATGGGCGTGGACATAGCGCTCGACGACTTCGGCACCGGCTACTCGAACCTCGCGAACCTGCGCCGGCTGCCGGTCAACGTGCTCAAGCTGGACCGTTCCTTCACCCAGGGCATGCAGCAGTACCCCGCGGATCCCGTGGACCTGAAGATCGTGGAGGGCATCGTCTCGCTCGCCCACAGCCTGAACCTCGCGGTCACCGTCGAGGGCGTCGAGACCGGCGCGCAGGCCGAGCAGCTGAAGCAGCTCGGCTGCGACACGGCGCAGGGCTGGTACTACGCCCGTCCCGGCCCGCCGGACCGGCTGCACGAGCTGGCCCTCGCGGACGCCACGGGGTGAGCGCGGTCCGGTGGGCGTACGCGTTCATCGACCGGCCGTACGCGGAGTTCGGCGCGGCCTGCGACTTCTGGGCGCGGGTCACCGGCACACGGTTGTCCGAACTCCGCGGTGAGCGTGGAAAGTTCGTGACGCTCATGCCGTCCGGCGGTGATCCTTGCCTGAAGGTGCAGGGGGTGCTGGACGGGGCGGGCGGCGCGCACGTCGACCTCGCCGTCGAGGACGTGGTCGGCGAGGCGCGGCGGGCGCGGTCTCTCGGGGCCGGGGCGGTGTACTCCGAACCGGGTCTCGAGGTGCTGCGCTCGCCCGCGGGGCAGTTGTTCTGCCTGGTGGCGTGGCAGGGGGAGCGGGTGGTGCCTGGCGCTGTGCCGCCGCGCAGCCGTCTCGACCAGGTGTGCCTGGACACGCCGTCGGACGCGTTCGACGCGGAGGTCGCCTTCTGGGGCCGGCTCACCGGGTGGCCCGAAGTGGCGTGCGCCGGGCCGGAGTTCAGGGTGCTGGCGGCGTCGCCGGTGCGGTTGCTGTTCCAGCGGCTCGACTCGGGTGACGTGGCGTCGGCCCATCTGGACGTGGCCTGCGGGGACCGCTCCGCGGTGCGGGGCGTTCATGAGGGGCTGGGGGCGGTGCGGGTGCGGGAGGGGCGGACCTGGACGGTCATGCGAGACCCCTCCGGGGGCGCGTACTGCCTCACGGACCGCACCCCGTAGGGGCTCCTCCGGGTCGACCGTCTGCGCGCGGGTGGGGCCTCGCCCCTGTGTCCTTCGACCGCGGGCCGGTGGGGGCTGCTCGCGCAGTTCCCCGCGCCCCTGGAAACCCGACTCCGTCCGCGACTCTCGTCGTGGTCGCTCGCGCAGTTCCCCGCGCCCCTGGAAACCCGATTTCGTCTGCGGCTCTCGCCGTTCCCCGCGCCCCTGGAAACCCGACTGCGTGTGCGGGTCTCGTCGTGGTTGCTCGCGCAGTTCCCCGCGCCCCTGAAGGGCGCACTCCGTGCGCCTCCAGGAGGCCGCAGGCCTCCAGGGGCGCGGGGAACTGCGCGAGAAGCCCCACGCACCGGCACCCCGCGACGAAAGCCCGGCACGGCAGACGCACCCGCACAGGGCAACGCTCAGGACGGGGCAGCGCTAGCCGGCCTGTTGCAGCAGCATGCGCTGCAGCTCGCGCGCAGCCCGTGGCGGAGCCACGTCCGAGCGGTGGGCCAGCGCGATCGTACGGTGGAGACCGGGACGGGCCAGCGGCGTGACGTGCAGATCGGCCCCGGCCCGCGTCGCCACCATCCACGGCACCACGGCCACCCCCAACCCCGCCCGGACGAACCCGAGCGCCGCGTCCATCTCCCCGCCCTCCACCGCGAAGTCCGGCTCGAACCCCTCCGCCCGGCACGCCGCGACGGTCAGCTCCCGCAGGTCGTACCCGTGCCGGAACATGACGAGCCGCTCACCCTCCAGGTCGGAGATCCGCACCGTTTTCCGCCCCCGCCCCGGCCGCGGTGACCCGGCCGACGACACCACCACCAACTCCTCCCGCAACAGCTCGACCGTGGTGAGCGCGGGCGCCGGCGCCGGCAGCGGCAGGACGACCAGCGCGAGATCCAGCGCGCCGCGCGCCAGCTCCCGCACGAGGTCGTGCGAGCCGCCTTCCTCGATCATCAGCTGGATGCCGGGATAGCGGTCGTGGAAGGCGCGCAGCACGTCGGGCAGCAGGCCCGTGCAGAGCGACGGCGTCGCCCCGAGCCGCACCCGGCCGCGTCTGAGCTGCGCCAGCTCCTGCACCTCGTGCCGGGCCGTGTCCGCGTCGGCGAGGATCCGGCGGGCCAGCGGAAGGAGCGCCTCGCCGGCGTCCGTCAGCGTGATGTTGCCCCGGGCGCGCAGGAACAGATCCGCCCCCAGCTCCCGCTCCAGCGCCCGGATCTGCTGGGACAGCGACGGCTGGGCGACGTGGACCAGTTCGGCGGCGCGGGTGAAGTGCCTGGTCTCCGCGACGGCGACGAAGTAGTGGAGCTGCTGGAACTGCATGCGTACCAGAATAGTTCCCTCCATAGCGAACCTCTATGGAAATGAGGCGCACCATGTCTTGGACCGATCGGGCCCTTCGCCCCTACCGTCTGGAGACATGGCTCTGGCAACGCGGACGGACCGACGGTCCTCCATGACGCGCACGATCTGGGACAGCTCCCTCGGCAAGAAGACCGTGATGGCTGTCAGCGGCATCGTCATGCTGCTGTACCTGGTCGCGCACATGATCGGGAACCTCAAGATCTTCTTCGGTCCCGAGGAGATCAACCACTACGCCCACTGGCTGCGCACCATGGGCGGACCGGTGCTCCACTACGAGTGGGCCCTGTGGCTGGTCCGGATCGTGCTCGTCGTCGCCGTCGTGGCCCACGCCACGTCCGCGTACCAGCTCAGCCGCCGCGACATCAGGGCGCGCCCCAGCAAGTACGTGCACAAGAAGCCGTCCGCGAGCTACGCCACGCGCACCATGCGCTGGGGCGGCATCATCCTCGGCCTGTTCATCGTCTGGCACATCCTCGACCTGACGACCGGCACGGTGCACCCGGGCGGGTACGAGCACCTGCACCCGTACCAGAACATCATCGACACGTTCTCGACCTGGTACGGCAACGTCATCTACATCGTCGCGGTGGTCGCGCTCGGCTTCCACGTCCAGCACGGGTTCTGGAGCGCCGCACAGACCCTCGGCGTCGGCAGCCGCAGCCGGGACCGCGTCCTGAAGACCGTCGGCACCGTACTCGCCGTACTGCTCACGCTCGGTTTCGTCGCCGTGCCCGTGGGCGTCATGACCGGATTGGTGAGCTGAAGAACATGACTCTGTCCTCCGAGTACGCGGAGTACTCCACCGGCGAACCGGTCGTCGACACCAAGGCCCCGGCCGGACCCGTGCACGAGCGCTGGGACAAGCGCCGCTTCGAGGCCAAGCTGGTCAACCCCGCCAACCGCCGCAAGCACACCGTCATCGTCGTCGGCACCGGCCTGGCCGGCGGCTCGGCGGGCGCGACGCTCGCCGAGCAGGGCTACCACGTCGTCCAGTTCTGCTACCAGGACTCCCCGCGCCGGGCCCACTCGATCGCCGCGCAGGGCGGCATCAACGCCGCGAAGAACTACCGCAACGACGGCGACTCCGTGCACCGGCTCTTCTACGACACCGTCAAGGGCGGCGACTTCCGGGCCCGCGAGTCCAACGTCCACCGGCTCGCCCAGATCTCCGTCGAGATCATCGACCAGTGCGTCGCCCAGGGCGTGCCCTTCGCCCGCGAGTACGGCGGACTCCTCGACACCCGGTCCTTCGGCGGCGTCCAGGTCTCCCGGACCTTCTACGCCCGCGGCCAGACGGGCCAGCAGCTCCTGCTCGGCGCCTACCAGGCCCTCAGCCGCCAGGTCGCCGCGGGCAACATCGAGCTGCACCCCCGTACCGAGATGCTCGACCTGGTCATCGTGGACGGCAAGGCGCGCGGCATCGTCGCCCGGGACCTCGTCACCGGGAAGATCGACACGTACTTCGCGGACGCCGTCGTACTCGCCTCCGGCGGCTACGGCAACGTCTTCTACCTGTCGACCAACGCGATGAACAGCAACGCCACGGCGATCTGGCGGGCGCACCGGCGCGGCGCCTACTTCGCCAACCCGTGCTTCACGCAGATCCACCCGACCTGCATCCCGCGCACCGGCGACCACCAGTCGAAGCTCACGCTGATGAGCGAGTCGCTGCGCAACGACGGACGGATCTGGGTGCCGAAGGCCAAGGGCGACGACCGCCCGGCCAACGAGATCCCCGAGGACGAGCGCGACTACTACCTGGAGCGCATCTACCCGTCCTTCGGCAACCTCGTGCCCCGCGACATCGCCTCCCGCGCCGCGAAGAACGTGTGCGACGAGGGGAGGGGCGTCGGACCCGGCGGCCAGGGCGTGTACCTGGACTTCGCCGACGCCATCCAGCGCATGGGCCGCAAGGCCGTCGAGGCCAAGTACGGCAACCTCTTCGACATGTACCAGCGGATCACCGACGAGGATCCGTACCAGGTGCCGATGCGCATCTACCCGGCCGTGCACTACACGATGGGCGGCCTGTGGGTCGACTACGACCTGTCGACCACGATCCCGGGCCTGTTCGCCATCGGTGAGGCGAACTTCTCCGACCACGGCGCCAACCGGCTCGGTGCGAGCGCGCTGATGCAGGGCCTCGCGGACGGCTACTTCGTCCTGCCCGCCACCATCAACGACTACCTCGCCAAGCACCCGCACGAGGAGGAAGTGACCGCCGAGCACCCCGCGACCGTCGAGGTCGTGCGCGAGACGGAGGAGCGGCTCGCCCGGCTGCTCGCCGTCGACGGCGACCGGACACCGGACTCCTTCCACCGCGAACTCGGCGAACTGATGTGGGAGTTCTGCGGCATGGCCCGCACGGAGCAGGGCCTGCGCAAGGCCCTCGACCGGATCCCGCAGATCCGCGAGGAGTTCTGGCGCCGCATCAAGGTGCCCGGCACCGGCGAGGAGTTCAACCAGTCGCTGGAGAAGGCCAACCGCATCGTCGACTACATCGAGCTCGCCGAGCTCATGTGCCTCGACGCGCTGCACCGCGCCGAGTCCTGCGGCGGCCACTTCCGCGAGGAGTCGCAGACGCCCGACGGTGAGGCCGCCCGCCAGGACGAGGAGTTCTCCTACGCGGCCGCCTGGGAGTTCACCGGCACCGGCGCCTCCCCGGTCCTGCACAAGGAAGACCTGGTCTTCGAGTACGTCCACCCCACTCAGCGGAGCTACGCATGAAGCTCACCCTGCGCGTCTGGCGCCAGAAGAACGCCGACGCCGAAGGCGCCATGTCCACGTACGAGGTCGACGGGATCTCCCAGGACATGTCGTTCCTGGAGATGCTCGACACCCTCAACGAGGAACTCATCGTCAAGGGCGAGGACCCCGTCGCCTTCGACCACGACTGCCGCGAGGGCATCTGCGGCGCGTGCTCGCTCGTCATCAACGGCGACGCGCACGGCCCCGAGCGCACCACCACCTGCCAGCTGCACATGCGGTCCTTCCAGGACGGCGACACGATCGACATCGAGCCGTGGCGCGCCTCCGCCTTCCCGGTCATCAAGGACCTGGTCGTCGACCGCACCGCCTTCGACCGGATCATCCAGGCCGGCGGCTACATCACGGCCCCGACCGGTGCGGCGCCCGAGGCCCACAGCACCCCCGTGCCCAAGCCCGACGCCGACTTCGCCTTCGAGCACGCCGAGTGCATCGGCTGCGGCGCGTGCGTGGCGGCCTGCCCCAACGGCGCGGCCATGCTCTTCACCTCCGCGAAGATCAACCACCTCAACGTCCTTCCGCAGGGCGCCCCGGAGCGCGAGACCCGGGTCCTGGACATGGTGGCCCAGATGGACGACGAGGGCTTCGGCGGCTGCACGCTGACCGGCGAGTGCGCGACGGCCTGCCCCAAGGGCATCCCGCTGTTCTCCATCACCAGCATGAACAAGGAGTGGCTGCGCGCGAACCGCAAGGTCGCCCGCTGACCCACCGAAAGGCGTCCCGCGAACAGCGCGGGGTGGGCGGGACCGGGAGGTGGTGCTCTCCCGGTCCCGCCATCGCGTTGTCGGCGCCCCCGGATACGCTTCGCGCATGATCTTCAAGCGCAGGGGGAGGGAGCGGTTCCTCGACGCCGTCACCGGTTTCGAGGCCGCTCTGCGGCAGCAGGACAGTGCGGCGGCCGAGCGCGGCCTGCGGCAGCTGCACCGGCACTACGGGCGCGCGGGGGCGCAGGAGTTGGCGACGGGCGCGGCGCGCCTCGCGGGGGCACTGGCCGACGTGCCGCCGGGGCCGCGCGGCACGGTCGCGGTCGTCATCGGGGCGTGCGTCGAGCGCGGTGCCGACCCGCGCGCGTGCGCACCGGCCGTCCTCGACCGTCTCGAGGACGCCGTCCGCGCCGCGGGCGAGTTCTGCGAGCGCTGGACCGGCAGCGGGGACGACGACCTCCCCGAGCCCGAGGACCCGGGGCCGGACGAGAAGGTGATCGAGCGCACCGGCTTCGAGCAGGCGATGGCCTGGTGGTCGCTGCCGCAGTGGGAGATGGCGTCCGTCGCGATGCTCAGCCACGCCGCCGTCCGCACCGGCCTCGACCCGGCACGGCGCGCCGCGCTCCTGACGTCGGTGCGGGCCGTCGAGGAGGCGTCCGGACACGACTTCAAGTGCCTGAAGTACGCCCTGCTCGTCCTGGACGACGAGCCGCTGGTCGTGTTCGACCGGCCGAGCGGTACGGGCTACGCCCTGCGGATGAGCGGCATCGGCGACACCTTCCAGCTGCACACGCTGCTCGCCCACCGGCTGGTGGGCGGCGGGCACCTGCCCGGCTCCGCGCCCGCACCGCAGGAGGTCGCCGTGTGCCGGGACGCGCCGGGCCAGGTCCCGACCCGGGGCGCATTCAATTTGGTGGCGCCGGACGGCAGTTGGATATGGAATGAGGGCACACCCAGCGACATACCCGTCGTCGACGGCTCCCGCCTGCTCGTCCTCGACCCGCCGCCGTACGACCGCGGCTGGCCGGCCGGACGGTTCTTCCCGGGGATGACGGGCGACCTGGTCCTGGAGCGGGTGCTCACAGCGGAGGAGACGGCACAGTGGTCCGCCCACGTCGAACCGGCCAAGGAGCTGGACAACTAGAGCGCTACGAAGGCGAGTTGGAGACCCACCTCACCGTCGATGCCGACGGGCCCGACTGCTCCGAGCGCTCCGACGGTGCCGACGGCGGCCCGGTCGCGCGGCTCGCCTCCTGGGCGGCGGCCCGCGGACTCGGCTTCACGCCCATCGTGCTCGCCCGCGGCCGGCACCGCTCCCAGCCGATGGTGACGCTGCGCGGCCGGGAGCGGGCCGACGCGTGGATCGCCGGCCGGGTCGCGCGGACCGTCGAGGACCTCGCCCGGGACGGCTTCCCCGTCGTCCGGGCGAAGACGGAGGCCGCGCCGTGGGCCACCGGAGTTCCGGCGACCGACGCCGAGGCCGACGCCGCCCCGGCGCACCTGCACTTCGAGCACCACGTCAAGGTGCTCCTGGACGAGGGCAGCGCCCCGCGGGCGCTCGCCGCGCGCGTCGAGCGGCACACCGCCCACGTGTCCTGGAACGCCCGCCGCACCCGCGCCGACGGACGTCACGAGCGCTTCGTGACCCAGCGCTGCCACGGCGTCGGCCGGGCCACCGCAGGGCGGCGCCTCGACGCGCTCCTCGCGGACCTCGCCGCCGTCCCCGGCGTGCGGATCCTGGAGACCGAGCGCGAGTACGTCCTGCACGACACCCGCCTCGCCCTCGACGCGGGCTGGATCAGGGAGGGAGATCCGTCATGACACCGCCCCCGCAGTCCCCAGGACCGCCCGACGACCAGGTCTGGCGGCGCGCCCTGCACGCGCAGGACCCGATCCCGCACACCTCACCGGCGGCGGAGGTCCGCTGGGGCCTCGCCCTGCCGCGTACCCTCGTGCCGGCGCCCGAGGGCCTCGACCAGCGGGCCGTCTTCGACCCGGCGCTGGTCCAGTTCCCGTACGCGTACCGGGCGGGCGACCCCCGGTTCACGAGCGAGGACGAGGCGCGGGCCTGGTTCCTCGCCCGGCGCACCGCCCTCGACCTGGTGCTCGCCGCCGTCGCCGGCACCCCGCTCGGCGCACGTCTGGTGCTGCGCGGCAGTGCGCTGATGGCCACCTGGTTCGGTGCCGCCGCGCGCGAGCCGGGCGATCTCGACTACGTGGCGCCCGCCGACTGGGAGTTCGAGGGCACCGAGGCCCGGGAGCTGTTCGGGCAGCTCGCGGCCGCCGCGCAGCGCACCGCGCGCGACCGGCCCGACGGGGGCGTCCTCATCGACGCCGACGGCGCGGTGACCGAGGACATCTGGACGTACGACCGGGTGCCGGGGCGACGGCTGCTGCTGCCGTGGACCGCGCCGGGCACGGCGGGCGGCACCGTACAGATCGACGTCGTCTTCCACGAACTGCTCGCGTCCCCGGCCGTCCCCACCCCGCTGCGCCCGCTCGGCGCGGGACCGGGCACGGTCGTCGACGCGGTCACGCCGGAGCTGTCGCTGGCCTGGAAGGTCATGTGGCTGATCAGCGACGTCCACCCGCAGGGCAAGGACCTCTACGACGCCGTCCTCCTCGCCGAGCGTTCCGCACCCTCCTACGAGGTGCTGCAGGCCGCGTTCGTCCTCGCGGGCGACGAACTGCTGCGGCCGGGCGGGCGCTGGTGGCTGACGGAGATCGCCGAGTGCGCCGACATCGGGTGGGAGCACTTCCGGAGCGAGTATCCGCAGGTCACAGGGGAGGCGGCCGAGTACATCGACCGTCTGCGAGCCGTCCTCGAACCGTTCGCCGAGCGAGCCGAGGACGAAGCGGCGTCGGACCCGTACGAGCGGTGGGCGCGCTGGCTGGCCCCGCTCGTCGAGCACGTGCGGGCCACAGCGCCGGACGCGCCCGTGCCCGCCGTCGCGGCCCGGACGACGGAGGCCGGCCGCTGGGGGTTCCTGGCCTCGGTGGTCGTCGTCCGCGAGGTCGTCGGGCGGGAGGCGATGACGGTGGACCAGGCATGCGCCGCCGTGCTGGAGCGGACCGAGCGCTGGGCGCACCTGCGCGAGCGTTCCGACCTGTGGTCCCGGCTCCTGACGGAACTGGGCTCCTGACGGAACTGGGCTCCTGACGGAACTGGGCTCCTGACGGAACTGGGCTCCTGACGGGAGGGGTCTCCTGACGGAAGGGCGCTGACGACCCCTGACGTACCGTCACATCACGGGGGTACCTTCACCCCATGCATCCGGGAGCGTTCGACCCAGTCAGGGCCGCCGTCGTCACCGCCGACGGCGGCACCACGCTGACGTACGGCGAGTTGGAGGAGAACTCGCTGCGTCTCGCCGACCATCTGCGCGGGGCGGGACTGCGCAGAGGTGACCACGTGGCCCTCCTGTCCGACAATGATCCGCGCGTCATGGAGGTCTACTGGGCCACCATGCGTTCCGGGCTCTACCTCACCGCCGTCAACCACCACCTGACCGCCGACGAAGCCGCGTACATCGTGCGGGACTGCGGGGCGAAGGCGCTGATCGTCGCCGACGGCACGCTCGGTGAACTCGCCGCGCGGGTCGTGGAGTCGGTACCCGAGGTGGAGCACCTGCTCGGCTTCGGCGACGGGACGTACGCCGCCGCCCTCGCCGCCGCGTCCGCCGAGCCGCCCGCGGTGCAGCCGCGCGGGGCCGACATGCTCTACTCGTCCGGCACCACGGGCCGCCCCAAGGGCATCGAGCCCGCCCTGCCCGACGGTGACATCCGCACCGACCCGACCACGTACCAGCTGCTGTTCCAGCCCATGTACGGCTTCGGCGAGGACACCGTCTACCTCTGTCCGGCGCCGCTCTACCACGCCGCGCCGCTGCGGTTCTGCGGCACGATCACCGCGACCGGCGGCACCGTCGTCCTGATGAAGTCCTTCGACGCGCAAGGGGCGTTGGCGGCGATCGCCCGGCACCGGGTCACGCACAGCCAGTGGGTGCCGACCATGTTCGTGCGGATGCTGAAGCTCCCGGCGCAGGTGCGCGAACGGTACGACACCTCGTCGATGAAGGTCGCCATCCACGCCGCCGCGCCCTGCCCGGTGGAGGTGAAGCGACGCATGATGGACTGGTGGGGGCCGGTCCTGTACGAGTACTACTCGTCGACGGAGGGGAACGGGATCACCTTCATCGGCCCCGACGAATGGCTGCGCAAGCCGGGTTCGGTGGGGCGTGCCGGGCTCCTCGGCGAGCTGCGGATCTGCGACGAGGCGGGCAAGGTGCTGCCGCCGGGGGAGACCGGCGTCGTCTACTTCGAGCGCGACGAACTGCCCTTCCGCTACCACCGCGACGACGGCCGCACCCGCGAGGCCCAGCACCCCGACCACCCCAACTGGACCACCACGGGCGACATCGGGCACGCCGACGAGGACGGCTACCTCTACCTCACCGACCGCAAGGCGTTCACGATCATCTCGGGCGGGGTCAACATCTACCCGCAGGAGATCGAGGACTGCCTGGTGCTGCATCCGGCGGTCGCCGACGTGGCCGTCATCGGGGTGCCGGACGAGGAGATGGGGGAGTCGGTGCGCGCGGTGGTGCAGCCCGCCGAAGGCGTCGAGCCGGGGCCGGACCTCGGCGAGGAACTGACCGCGTACGTCCGGGACCGGATGGCGCGCTACAAGGTGCCGCGGCAGGTGGACTTCGTGCCGGCGCTGCCGCGCACCCCGACCGGCAAGCTCGCGAAGGGGAAGCTCCGGCAGGCGTCAGCCGCCCGTCCGTCGCCGTAGGTAGGGGGCGGTCCGGCTCGTCGGGTCGGCGGCCACCACGCCGGGCGGTCCGGCCACCACGACCCGGCCGCCCGCGGCACCGCCGCCCGGCCCCATGTCCACGACCCAGTCCGCCCCGGCGACCACCGCCATGTCGTGCTCGACCACCACCACGGAGTGCCCCGCGTCGACGAGCCCGTGCAGCTGCCGCAGCAGCACCTCCACGTCGGCCGGGTGCAGTCCGGTCGTCGGCTCGTCCAGCAGGTACAGGGTGTGGCCGCGCCGCACCCGCTGCAACTCACTGGCCAGTTTGATGCGTTGGGCCTCGCCGCCGGACAGCTCGGTGGCCGGCTGGCCGAGCCGCAGATAGCCCAGACCCACGTCGAGGAGCGTGCGCAGGCTCCGCAGCACCGATCCGGCCGCCTCGTCGTCCGCGAAGAACGCGGCCGCCGACTCCACGGTCAGGTCGAGCACCTCCGCGATGTTCCGCCCGCGGTAGGTGATCTCCAGGGTCTCGGGGTTGTAGCGGGCGCCCGCGCAGTCCGGGCACGGCGCGTACGTGCTGGGCAGGAAGAGGAGCTCGACGCTGACGAACCCCTCGCCCTGGCAGGTCTCGCACCGCCCGCCCGCGACGTTGAAGGAGAAGCGGCCGACGCCGTAGCCGCGGGCCCGCGCCTCGTCCGTGGCCGCGAAGACCTTGCGGACGACGTCGAACAGGCCCGTGTAGGTCGCCAGGTTGGAGCGCGGCGTGCGGCCGATCGGCTTCTGGTCCACGACCACCAGGCGTCCCACGCCGTTGAGCTCCTCGGTGATCTCGCCGATGAGCGTCGACTTGCCGGAGCCGGAGACGCCCGTGACGGCGCTGAACGCGCCGAGCGGCAGCTCCACGGTCACGTCCCGCAGGTTGTGCCGGGTCACCGGGCCGACCTTCAGCCACCCCTTCGGCTCCCGGACCCGGCGCTCGGGCGGCGGTGAGTCGTCGAAGAGGAAGCGGGCCGTCGCCGAGCCCTCGACGCCCGCGAGGTCGGCCACCGGGCCGCTGTGCAGCACCTGCCCGCCGTGCTCCCCGGCCAGGGGTCCCACGTCGACCAGCCAGTCGGCGCGGCGCACCACGTCCAGGTGGTGCTCGACCACGAAGACGGAGTTGCCCGCCGACTTGAGCCGGTCGAGGACCGTCAGGAGCGACTCGGTGTCGGCGGGGTGCAGCCCGGCCGACGGCTCGTCGAGGACGTACACGACACCGAACAGGCCGGACCTCAACTGCGTTGCCAGGCGCAGGCGTTGCAGCTCGCCCGCCGACAGGGTCGGGGTCGGCCGGTCCAGGCTGAGGTAGCCGAGGCCGAGCTCGGTGACCGTCCCGATCCGGGCGCACAGGTCCTCGGTGAGGACCCGCGCGGTCTCCGAGTCGTCCCCGGACTCCGTGAGGAGCCGGGCCAGTTCGGCGAGGGGGAGCCGGGCGAGCTCCGCGATCGTCCGGCCCGCGAACGTGACGGCGAGCGCCTCCGCGCGCAGCCTCGCCCCGCCGCACGTCGGACACGGCTCGCTCGCCAGGAACCGCTCCGCCTTCGCCCGCAGCGTCGCGCTCTTGGAGTCCGAGAACGTCTTGAGCACATAGCGGTTCGCGCTCATGTACGTGCCCTGGTACGGGCGTTGGATCCGGTCCGCGTCCCGCACCGGGTGCACGGTGACCACCGGCTGCTCGTCCGTGAAGAGGATCCAGTCGCGGTCCTCCTGCTTCAACTCCCGCCAGGGGCGGTCGACGTCGTAGCCGAGGGTGTCGAGGATGTCGCGCAGGTTCTTGCCCTGCCAGGCGCCCGGCCAGGCCGCGACGGCGCCGTCCCGGACGGACAGCGACGGATCCGGGACGAGCAGCGCCTCCGTCGTGCGGTGCACCAGGCCCAGGCCGTGGCACGCCGGGCACGCCCCGGCCGCCGTGTTCGGGGAGAAGGCGTCCGAGTCGAGCCGTTCGGCGCCCTCCGGATAGCGCCCGGCCCGGGAGAACAGCATGCGCAGCGAGTTCGACAGCGTCGTGACCGTGCCGACCGAGGAGCGCGACGTCGGCGCCGAGCGGCTCTGCTGCAGCGACACGGCCGGCGGCAGACCGCTGATCTCGCCGACCTTCGGTGCGCCGACCTGGTGAATCAGACGGCGGGCGTAGGGGGCCACCGACTCGAAGTAGCGGCGCTGCGCCTCGGCGTAGACGGTGCCGAAGGCCAGCGACGACTTGCCCGATCCGGAGACCCCGGTGAAGACCGCCAGGACATCGCGCGGGATGTCCACGTCGACGCCCCGCAGGTTGTGCTCACGGGCGCCGCGCACCCGCACGAAGCCGTCGTGGCGGGGGTCCGGCGATGCGGGGTGGGGCATGGGGCGCGGCTCCTGGTGGTACGGCGGTCGGCGTCCCGGCGCCCGGGACAAACCCCATGATTCCAGGCCCCCGGGCCGCGCTCAGCGCGGGGTGGCGAGCCAGTCGGCGTAGTGGGTGGGGGTCAGGCGCGCGCCGGGGCCCGCGATGAGCTCGTCGCCGGTGACGGCCGCGAACAGGCCCGCCGAGGGGTCGGTGACGACGGTGCGGTCGTCCTTCCGGGCGGCGAGCGTGCGGCGGCCCAGCTCGTCGAGTGTGAAGACGTCGGGGCCCGCCACGTCGAGGATGCCGTCGAGCGGCGCGGCGGTCGCCACGTCGGCGAGCGCCGCGACCACGTCGGCGGTGGCGATCGGCTGGATCCGGGTGGCGGGCAGCCGGACGGTCCGCTCGTCGGACGTCCAGGACATGGTCGGTTCCATGAACTCGAAGAACTGGGTGGCGCG
This sequence comes from Streptomyces sp. KL116D, assembly GCF_030766975.1. Classification (NCBI taxonomy): domain Bacteria; kingdom Bacillati; phylum Actinomycetota; class Actinomycetes; order Kitasatosporales; family Streptomycetaceae; genus Streptomyces; species Streptomyces sp. KL116D. Next base: position 17,771 of record NZ_JASERH010000146.1, read on the forward strand.
CACGATCGAGTACGGGGTGGGCCCCTGGCGCAGCAGCTCCTCCTGGAGTGTCTTGGCCCGGTAGTAGTCCAGCTGCGGCACCTGGTCGACGCCGACGATGGACAGGATCACCTGGTGGCGCACGCCCGCCCGGTCGCCGGCCGCCAGCAGGTTCCCCATGGTGGTGCGGAAGAACGCGGGGGAGTCCTGGTCGAAGGTCGGCGAGTTCGTCACGTTGACGACCGTGTCCGTGCCCTCCAGCGCCCCGTCGAGGCCCTCGCCGGTGAGCAGGTCGACGCCGGTCGACAGGGAGACGGGGAGCACGTCGTGGCCCCCCGCGCGCAGGGTGTCGACGAGCTGGGAGCCGATCAGGCCGGTGCCGCCGATGACGGTGAACCTCATGGCCGTGTCCTTTCGTGGGGGCCGAGTGCCGTCCGGTCGCCCCGGTCGCAAACTCGGATATCTGATGTCCGAGATCATACTCGGATAGTCTGTGTCCGAGTCAAACGGGAGGGCGAACGGGAGGGCGCATGAAACTGTCCGGTGGCGTGGAGTGGGCGCTGCACTGCTGCGTGGTGCTCACGGCGGCGACCGAGCCGGTCCCGGCCGCCCGGCTGGCGCAGCTGCACGACGTCTCGCCCAGCTATCTGGCCAAGCAGCTGCAGGCGCTGTCCCGGGCCGGTCTCGTCCGCTCCGTCCAGGGCAAGACGGGCGGGTACGTGCTGACCAGGGAGGCCGCCGAGATATCGGTCCTCGACGTGGTGCAGGCGGTCGACGGGGCGACGCCCGCGTTCGTGTGCACCGAGATCCGGCAGCGCGGCCCGCTCGCGACCCCGCCCGAGAAGTGCGGGAAGCCCTGCGGCATCGCCCGGGTGATGGGCGCCGCCGACGCCGCCTGGCGGGCCTCGCTCGCGGGCGTCACCATCGCGGACCTTCGGGACTCGGTGGAGCGGGACAACGGGCCCGGCGCGCTGACCGGCGTCGGCGCGTGGCTCGGCGGGGCCGAAGGCTGACCGGGGCTCGACCGGGCTGACGGGGGCTTGACCGGGCTGACCGGGGCTTGACCGGGCTGACCGGCGGCGGCCCGGGGCGCGGTTTCCGGTGCGTGGCCGCCGAGTGAATGATGTGCACATGCCTTGACGGGCGGTCGGGCCCCCGCGCACCGTTGCTGGGGCCGATTCCGTCCAGTGGGGGGCAAGTGAACAGCAGACTGTTCGGCGCGGGAGCGGTGCTGTCCGTTCTCGCCCTGGTGAGTGCGGTGCCGGCACCGGCGTCGTCGGCGGAGCGGCACGGCCTTCCCCTGGGGGCCGCCGACCTGACCGAGACGCGGACGACGCGCACGCTGCAGCCCGGCGTCACCCTCACCCGCATCGTGCGCGGCGCCGACGCCCCCGCGATGGCCTGGACCGTGGAGGTCTCCATCCCCGGCGGGACCGGCTCCCCGGACCCGGACGCCCCGCCGACGGCCCTCAAGGACCGGGTGAGCGCGGCGGAACTGGTCGACGAGCTGACGGGCGACGGCTTCGCCGCACGGTCCGAGGAGGTCACCACCGCCGCGACCGCCGACGACCCGGGCGGCACGCTCGGCTGGCGGGTCCGCGTCGGCAGCTTCGGCTCGGAGGCCGCCGCGACCGCCGAACGCACCCGGCTGCGGACGGCCGGATACACCGGATCCGCCGTCTACACCGGATGGGACGGCGACGCCACGGACCGCGGCCCCTGGCGGATCGACGTGCTCACCATCGACCCGAAGCGGTTCCGCGGCACGCTCACCGCCTCGTACGGACCCGACCTGGAGAACCGCGAGACGACCAGCGCGCTCGCGGGCGCGGCGGGTGCCACCGCGGCGGTCAACGCGGGGTTCTTCGTGCTCGACCCGCGCGCTGGCGCCCCCGGCGACCCGGCCGGCACCGGCGTCTACGACGGACGGCTGCTGAGCGAACCCGTGAACGGCCGCCCCGCCCTGGTGGTCCACGACTCAGGGCGGCGCAGCGAGGTCACCCGGTTCACCTGGCGGGGCCGGGTCACCGCCCGGAACGCGTCACTGCCGCTGGACGGCATCAACCGCGTGCCCGGCCTGATCCGGAACTGCGGAGGCACCGCCGACGACAGCCCGACTGCGGCCCCGCTGCACGACACGACCTGCACCGACCCCGACGAACTCGTCGCCTTCACACCGGAGTTCGGCGCCTCGACACCGGCGGGCGACGGCGCCGAGGCCGTCCTGGACAGCCGCGGCCGGGTCACCGAGGTGCGCACGCCGCGCGGCGGGCCGCTGCCGGCGGGCGGCCGTTCCGTCCAGGCGACCGGGACGTACGCCGACCAGTTGAAGGGTCTCGCCCGGGTCGGTCAACCGCTGCGCGTCCAGGGCGGGTTGACCGACGCGAAGGGGCGCCGGGTCACCACTTCGCCCGGCACCGACATCGTCAACGGCGGCCCCGAACTCGTCCGCGACGGACGCCTGCACGTCACCCCGGCCGCCGACGGGATGGTCCAGCGGGACAACCCGAGCTTCTACTACGGCTGGGTCCACAAGCGGAACCCGCGCACCGTCGCCGGGGTGGACGCCGCCGGACGCACCGTGCTCGTCACCGCCGACGGCCGCGCCACGAACGCGCTCGGGCTCAGCATCCCGGAGAGCGCCGCGGTCGCCAGGGCGCTGGGCCTGCGGGACGCCATCAACCTGGACGGCGGCGGCTCCACCACCATGGTCGCCGACGGGCAGGTGATCAACGACCCGTCGGACGCGGCCGGTGAACGCCCCGTCGGAGACGCCCTGTTGGTCCTGCCCTGACCCCACTCCCCGCCGAGCTCCAGCCTCGTCCGTCGTCCGTCGTCCGATCGCCGCACCACGGGAGCCGCCATGACCGTCGCCACCGTCCGCCGCGTCAGATCCCTGCTGCTCGTCCTCGCCGCACTGCTGGTCACCCTGGCGCCCGCCCCGGCGGCGCTCGCCGCCCCGGTCGCGAAGCCGGGCGCCGAGGTCGTCTCCGTGACGCAGGTGACCGACCGTCAGGTCGACCTGGGCTGTGCGGTCGGCGGCGCTCGGCGGCCGGACCGTGCACGTCCGGCTGCTCACGCCCGACGCCGCTGGGACCGGAGGACCGCGGCCGGCACTGGCCGACGCTGTGGCTGCCGCTGCTGCATCGGCTGCTGCGGCGACTACACCTCGTGGACGAGCCGCACCGACGTCGCCGGCATCGAGAGCCGCGCGACGTCCTCGTGGTCATGCCGGAGGCGGGCTGGAACGCTGGTACAGCGACCGGTGGAACAACGGCGCGGGCGGCGACCCGGCTCTGGGAGACCTTCCACACTCCAGGAGTTGCGCCGCCTCCTGGAGAGCGACTGGGGCGCGGGCAGCCGCCGCGTCGTGGCCGGACCGTCCATGGGCGGCCAGGGCGCGCTCCTGTACGCGGCCCGGCACCCGGGCATGTTCCGGGCGACCGCCGCGTACTCCGCTCCGTGCACCCGCTCCTGAACGACGAGCCGGTGAACCGCATCATGGGCTTCTTCGCGGGCAGGGCGACGACCCGCGGCGCGTCCGGGGCGACCCCGTCGCGCAGCGCGACATCTGGCGGCGCACGACCCGTACCACCTGGCGAAGCGGCTCAAGCCGCCGCCCGTGTACCTCTCTCGTGCGGCGACGGCACCACCGCCGCTCGACGCGCCGGGTGCGTCACCAGCGCCCTCGAAGCGGACTTCAACCGGCAGAACCAGGCGCTCGCCGCCGAGCTGGACCGGTCGGTGCCCGGCACGTCACCACGAACTCTACGCCCGGACGCACGGATGGGCCTACTGGCAGCGGGAGTTGCACGCCTCGCTGCCGATGCTGCTGCGGGCGCTGAAGGTGGCCTGAGCGTCAGCCGGGGTCAGCCGCGCGATCCGGCCAGCCGCCGAACGACTCCAGGAGGCCCTGCGCGGTCGTACGTACCGGTCGTGACCAGCACCTCCGGGCGCCGCTCTCCTGATCACGGTCTCCAGCTCGTCCGCGACTCTGCTGCTCTGCGCCGACGATGTGACCGCGCAGACCGGACTCGTAGAGTTCGCGCTCCTCTCGCGAAAACGTCATGTCCAGCGCCCGCGACGCGCTCGGTCGGCGGCAGCGGCGGGAACGATGCCGTGCGTGCGGGAGTGCGCCATCGACCAGGCCTCGGGGACGAGGAGACGGCGCGCCTCCGGTTCGCTGCCGGCGACCGCGACGGTCCCGGAGATCATCACGTACGCCGGCTCGGCGGCCCACGCGGACGGGCGGAACTCGGCGCGGTACCGGTCGATGCCGCGCAGCATCCTCTCCCGGCCGCGGAGAGTCTGACCGATGACCGTCGGCAGGCCCGCACGGGCGGCGATCGAGGCGCCCTCGCCCGTCGCGAGCAGGCTGAACGGCGCCACGGTCGGGCCCTCGGTGGGGCGGGCGTGGACGCGCGTCGGCGACGCGCCGTCGGAGCCCGTGAAGTACGCCAGCAGTTCCCAGTCGAGCTGGCCGGCGAAGTCGTCGGCCACGTCCTGTCCCGGCCCAGCGCCCTGCGGACGCCGTCCGTGAAGCCGAGCCGAGCGGCCGAGACCCATGTCGATCCGCGGGAGCAGCGACTCAGGACCCCGAACTGCTCTCGGCCACGACCAGGGGTTCGGTGGTTGGGCAGCATCACGCCGCCGGTGCCGGCCGCGGATGCTCCGGTCGCGCGACGGCGACGGCCGCCGCGAGCGGTCGCGCGGACCCGGCGACGCCCGGCACACCGTGGTAGCTCGCAGACCCACACCCGGTGGTACCCGAGGCGCTCCAGGTCTGCTGGGCGAGCGACGCGACGGTGTCCCGCAGGAGCCTCGGAGGCCGGTGGGATCTCGCGGGTGCGGGAGCGGTCCCGGGTCGGAGAAGCGGGTCTGCCTCGATCACGGTGGTCACGCTGTGGGCCAACGCGGAAGCGCTCCGCCGGGATTCCCGGGGCCCGCGCACCCTTCGCGCCCGGCCGGGAGATCTCCTTAAGGTGAGGCCGCGTGGCTCTGCGACGGGCTTCACTCATACGCCGTCTTCGAAGGCCACTCGACAGACCCTCGCCGAAACCGCGCACCGCCGGCACTTCCTGGAGGCGCGGCCGGGTCTGGGACGCCTTCTCTCGCCGCCGCGCCGGGCGATCCGCCGCTCATGCCGAGAGCATCGCGCTCGCCCGCGGCAGCGCCGGGGAGTGCGAGGTCGTGCACTGACCGGGCGGCCGAGCGGTGCCTGCACGGACACGTGGCCTGGCTCATGCCGCGCAGGAGCTGCCCGAGGGACGGCTGCACATGCGGCGCAACGACGACCGCAGGCCCGCCCGGCGCACGAGCTCGACGTGCTGCGCCGGATCACGCGCGGCCGTGAGCTGCGCATGCTCGTCGACGACGACGAACTCGTCTGCGACGAGGCGGAGCGCGCCGGGTTCCGCGTCGTACGGGCCCGCTGGGCGAGCACGTCGACGGCGCTGAAGGACGCGCAGGAACGCGACGGCCGGACCTGAGGGATCGGGACCGCCGGGACTTCCCGGGGCCTCGGGATCCCTGGGCCTCCGGGCGGTCGAGTCGCCCTCGTCGAGGCGGAAGCCGACCTTCAGGCCCACCTGGTAGTGCTCGACCTCCCCGTCGACGATCTGGCCGGACCTGGGTGACCTCGAACCAGTCGAGGTTGCGCAGGGTCTGCGAGGCGCGCGCGATGCCGTTGCGGATCGCCTGGTCGACGCTCCTCGTGCGAGGTGCCGACGATCTCGGTGACGCGATACGTGTGGTTCGACATGCTTCACGGTGCCGCAGGGCGACGGATCCGCGAGGGGCGGTGACCCGTGGGGCGGGACTTACTTCCCGGTAACTCTGACCCGCGCATTGGTATCTGTACCAAAATCCAGCAACACCCGGTACGAGCAGCGCGCTCTTCCCCACGTCGGGCCGACCCTCCCTGTCCGCAGGCAGAAAGTCGACCCCGTGAGCTCCCGCCGTGCCGTGCTGTCCCTCTGTTCCTCAGCCGTCGTGTCGGCACGCTCCTCACGGCGTGCGGCGCCCTGCCGCGATGAACCGGGCCGTCGCACGGTCACCGCGTGGCTGATGCAGGGACAGCGCGTCCGACGCCTTCCTGAAGCGCTTCACGAAGGCGTACGAGGCCGAGCACACCGACGTCACCCTCGACCTCCGCATCAGGACTGGACCGGGATCGCGAGAAGGTCACCAGGGCCCTCGACGCCAAGGACGGCGGCGACGGCGGCCCTGACGTCATCGAGGTCGGCAACACCCAGGTCCCGCAGTACGTCGACGGGGGCGGACTGCTCGACCTGTCCCTGGAGTCCGCGCGCGGGACCTCGGCATGGAGGACTGGCTGCCCGGACTCGCCGAGCCCGGCGTCGACCACGGCCGCCAGTTCGGCATCCCCTGGTACGCCGCCAACCGCGTGGTCATCTACAACAAGGACCTCTTCGCCGCGGCGGGCATCAAGAACCCGCCCACCACCCGCGACGAGTGGCTCGACCTGACCCGAAGCCTCGACTCCGACGGCCGGCAGGGCATCTACCTCGCCGGACAGGACTGGTACACCCTGTCCGGATTCATCTGGGACGAGGGCGGCGAGCTGGCGCACGAGTCGGCGGGCACCTGGACCGGCGCCCTCGACACCCCGAGGCGCTGCGCGGCATGGACTTCTACCGCCGCCTCCAGGCGCTCGGGCAGGGGCCGCGGAACGCCGACGAGGAACACCCCTCGCAGGCCGACCAGTTCGCCCGCGGGGACATCGGCCAGATCATCTCGACGCCGGGCACAGCGCAGCGGATCGTCCAGAAGAACCCCGCGCTCAAGGGAAGCTGGGGTTCTTCCCCATCCCGGGCAAGACCGCCCACCGCGCCGGATCGGTCTTCACCGGCGGCTCCGACCTCGTCATCCCCGCGAACACCGGCGACCGGGCGAGCGCCGTCGCCGTGGTCAGGCCCTGGCCGGCGAGAAGTGGAACACCGAGCTGGCCAGGACCATGAACTACGTGCCGAGCAAGACGACCCTCGCGAGCGCCGTGGCCGGCGAGCCGGGCGTCGCCGCGATGGCCGTCGGCGCCGCCCACGGCAAGGCGAGCGCCTCGCCCCTGGCTGGGCGACGGTGAGGCCGCCGACAACCCCATCAAGGCGTACATGTCCCAGGTCCTGTCCGGCGCGGACCCGGCCACCGCGGCGAAGAAGGCGTCCCGCACGATCACCGAGCGGCTGGACGAGAGCGGAGAGTGACACCCGGCGGCCCGGCCGACCGGGCGGCTGTCGGCTGTCCGGCTATGCGGTGGTGGGCGTGCTCAGCGACAGGGCGAACCTGCCCGCCTCGTCCGTCCACCACCGGGTCAGCTCGAGACCGGCCGTGCCGAGTTCTCCCGCACCCGCTCCCGGCGGAACTTCGCCGACACCTCGGTGCGCATGTCCTCGCCCGCCTCGAAGTCGACCGCGAGATCCAGCGCCGGGATCTTCACCGTCTGCGGCACCGCGGAACGCAGCCGCATCTCGATCCACTCCTCCCGCGGATCCACGGCGCGACGTGCTCGAACGCGCCGGGGTCGAAGTCGGCGCCCAGCTCCCGGTTCATCACCGACAGCACGTTCTTGTTGAACGCGGCGGTGACGCCCGCCGCGTCGTCGTACGCCGCGACCAGCGTCGACTCGTCCTTCACCAGGTCGGTGCCGAGCAGGAGGAAGTCGCCGGGGGACAGCAGCTCCCGCACGGCCTTCAGGAACGCGGTGCGCTCGTCCGGCAGCAGATTGCCGATCGTGCCGCCGAGAACGCCACCAGCCGCGGCCCGGGCGTCGCGGGCAGGTCGAGGCCGCGGGTGAAGTCGGCGACCAGCGCGTGCACGGCGAGCCCCGGATGCTCGGCCCGCAGGGTCCTGGCCGCGCCCGCAGCGCGCTCTCGCTCACGTCCACCGGGACGTACGCCGCCAGGTCCGTGAAGGACTCCAGCAGGTGGCGGGTCTTGTCGGACGAGCCCGAGCCGAGCTCGACCAGGGTGCGGGCCCCGGTCGCCGCGGCGATCTCCGGGGCGCGCGCGACGAGGATCTCGCTCGGCCCGCGTCGGGTAGTACTCCGCCAGCGTCGTGATCTCGTCGAAGAGTTCACTGCCGCGCGCGTCGTAGAACTTTCACTTCGGCGGCAGCGTCTTGGGCGTGCGGTTCAGCCCGTGCAGGACGTCGAACCGCAGCGCGGCGTCCGTCGCGTCCTCGGGCAGGGTGCGGGTCAGCTGAAAAGGGAGGTTCGTGCTCACGCGGACGGCTCCTTGAGCGGGGTCAGCAGGACGTCGGTGCGGCTGGCCGCGAGCAGCGTGCGGTCGGGCACCTCGGTCCAGTACGGATCGTCGTCGTACGGCTCGGAGGCGACGACTGGGTGCGGCGGCCGGAGCTCGGCGAGGTACCAGAGGTGTCGCCCCAGGCGGTCGCGGTGATCGTCTCGCCGTTGGTGAGGAGGAAGTTGAGGCGCGCGCCCGGCGCCGCCTCGGCGACCTCCACGACCGTGTCGGCCAGCGCCTGCGCCTCGTCGTCGCCCGCGCGCAGCCGGTGCAGGACGAGCGCCCACAGGAACTGCGGCGTCGCAGCGCGCCTCCATGGCGAGAGGTCGGCCGCGGGCAGCGTGTGCGCCAGCGGCGTCAGGGAGCGCGGCCAGCCCGGCACCGCCCCGTTGTGGCTGAACAGCCAGGGCCCGGACGCGTACGGCGCCGCCGCGGCCTCCCCGTCGGCGCCCGCGAGCGTCGCGTCCCGGACCGCCGCGAGCAGCGCGCCCGAGCGGACGACCCGGGCCAGGTCCGCGTACGCCTGGTCGCCCCAGATGGGCACGGCGCGGCGGTACCGGGCGGGGACCGTCCCCGTCCGCGTACCAGCCCACCCCGAAACCGTCGGCGTTGACCGTGCCGTGCCGCTGCCGCCGTGGCTCCCACGACCGCCGGAACAGGCTGTGCGGCGGCGCGTCGACGACCTCGCCGAGCGGCACCGGAGGCCCCAGATAGGCCAGGTGACGGCACATCAGGAACCCTCTGCGGCGCGGCGTCGCACGCCGTGCGGAAGCCGGCGACGATCTCGCCGCTTCGGATCGCAGTCCCAGTTGCGGAACGCGCCCGGCAGGCCACCTCGCCACCGCGAACGAACCGCCGCGCAGCACCTTGTGGTCGGACCCGAAGAAGACCTCCGAGTACTCGCGGTAGGGATACGCCACGAAGCCCGGGTAGCAGTGAAGTCGCTGGCCGTCCACTCCCACACACGTCACCGATCAACTGCCGCGCCGCCGAGCGGGGACTCGCCCATCGGGTAGCTGCCGGCCGGGGCGGGGCGCAGATGCCGCTGGCTCCAGGTTCGCCCGGCTCGGCGCGCGTCGGGTCGGCATCGCCCCACGGGAAGCGCATCGTGCGGCCCGACGCGGGCCGAAGCGGGCCGCCTTCTCCCACTCGGCCTCGGTCGGCAGTGCCGGCGCCCGCCCAGCGGGCGTAGGCGTCGGCCTCGTACCAGCTGACGTGCAGGACCGGCTCGTCCGGCGGCACCGGCTCCGTCACCCCGAAGCGCCTGCGCAGCCACTGGCTCCGCCTGCGCGCGCGCCAGAACAGCGCGCCTCCAGGCCGTGTTCGCGGACCATCGCCCAGCCCTCGGCGCCCACTCAGCGCTCCGTCCGGTAGCCGCCGTCCGCGATGAACTCCAGGTACGCCGCGTTCGTCACCGGCGTCGTGTCGATGCGGAACGGCGCACCAGGCGGGCGTGCGCGCTGGGCGTTCGTTGTCCAGGGCCCACGGCTCCGCCGTCGTGCCCATCGTGAACGGCCCGCCCGGGACGAGGACGTCGGCCGGGCCCGAAGCGCCCGTCCATGCGGCTCCGGGTCCGGCGCGGTGAGCGCCGCGGCCCCCTTCCTGAGCTGATGGGTGATCAGCATCGTCTCGTCGCTGCCGCTGCTCGTGCTGCGCGACCATCCGAAGGCGAATCCCGAGCGGGTCAGCAGCGCCGCGTCCGCGTACCGAACGGCGTCCTGCTCCAGCACGTCGAGCGCCGCGGCCGCGGACCTCGGCCGCGTACGTCCGCGCTCTCGGCCGGCGCGAGCAGCGGCAGTCGACGGACGCTCGGCGTTCGCGGGTGCTCGAACGCGTCGTACAGCGGGTCGATCTCCGGCCGCAGCGCCTCCCGGCCGCGACTCTGCCCGCAGCAGCCACTGCTCCTCCTGGCTGCGCGATGTGCGCCAGGTCCCACGTACCAGCGGCGACATCAACGGCGAGTGCCGCGCGGTGCAGTTCGGCCTCGTCGACGCAGCTCGTCAGCAGCGTCGTGCGGCGCCTGCGCCGTCTCCAGCCTCGTCGGCGCGCCTGGCGCCTGAGCGCCTCGCGGATCCGTGGTGACGTTCTCCTCGGTGGTCACGGAGCGGACGGTCCTCCCGCTGACGGCGGAGTTCGCGTGCGTCGGAGCGGCGGTCGGCGCGCCGTCGGCGGGGCAGCGGCCCGCAGCGACGTACGCGGTGCGTGAAGTCCGCGGCGCGCGCCGCCGGACGTCGGGGCGCGCCTGAGCCTGCAGCGCGTCGAGGGCCAGCCGTGAAGCAGGCCGGCGCGGCCTCGCGCAGCTCCGGGCGCGGCGAGCCCGCCCGTGGCCGCGCCCGCCACAGCGCGCGTGCGGCGCGGGCAGCGGGCCGCGGCCCGGCTGTTCTCGGCGCGAGCGGCTCCAGCGGCCCGGTACGCGCCGTCGTCCGCGGCCTCCGGGCCGTCGAGCAGCGCCGTCGTCACGGCGAGCGGCACTCTGATGCCAGCCCGTCGTCGCCGGGCTGGGCGTCGAGCATGCGGAGTTCGAGGTGGTTCCTGGCGCGGCCGCACCGCGCGGGAACAGCGTGGCCGCGGTGGTAGTCGAGGTCCTCAGGAGCGGGTGCGCGCGGCCGCGGCGCGCCCGCGCGAGCCACTCCGGAAGGTCAGCCCGTCCGGCGCCGTGCCACGCCGCTCGGCGCTGCGCACGCACATCACGAGCGCGTAAACCAGGACGTGCCGCAGCGCCCAGGCGCGCGCGCGGCTCCGCGTCGCGCGGCGCGTGCGCCCGAGCGCCCGAGCCGATCCGCCATCCCACAGCACCTGCCGCGCCGACTCGCCAGCCGGTCGGACGGCCGCCAGCATCGGTGAGTTGGCGAACGCCGCGACCAGCACCGCGCCCAGCAGATGGCGAGCCGCCAGCGCCGCCGTGCCCGAGCGGGCCGGCTCCTCGCGCCCGCAGTCCACAGGCACACCTGCACCGACGCCGACGTCGCGGCATCATGGAGCGCCCGGCGGGCCCGGCGGTCGAGCGAGGCTTCCATGGGCTGTCGTAGCGGGGCTGGTCGCGCAGCACGGCGCGCGCGCCACGCGTGCCGTGAGCCGGTGAGGCGAGCCCGCGCGGCGCAGCGCGGTGCGCACGGCGGTCAGATCGGCCGTCATGGCCGAGACGCATTCCGTCAGCGTGGCGGCGGGGAGCGAACTCAGCTCCAGCTGTCCGCCGTTCCACTGGTCAGCGCCGAGCTCAGGGGCAGGGCGCGCAGTGCGACATAGGCCGCGTCGAGTCGCTCGGGCGGTAACGGGGCCCAGGGAGTCGGACGCGGCTCGTGAACGATCCACTCCAGCTCCACGACCCACCGTGCGGGCGGGCCGTCTTGAAGCAGATGCCCGTACCAGGCCTCCACCTCGGCCTCGGTGACCAGGTCACCGGGCGCCGTACAGTCTCCCTCGCTCATACCGCGATCCTCCTGGTCCTCACGCTTCCCATGGTCCCTGGTGACCCTGGCGTCGATTCGGCCCGGTCGGGCCGTCTCTCGCGACGCCCGTCCCACCCAAGACGGTCGAGCCGGATCGCACAAGAGCGCCCCGGCGTTCTCGGCCGGGCTCGGCGGGGCGAAAACCTGTTGCCGCGCGGTCACCGGGCGCACACGATGAATTCATGAGCACGACGGGGAGCGGGCGTGAGCGCCCGCCTGCGCGAGATCGCGCAGAGCACGGAGAAGATCGTCGAGACGGGGAGTACGCGCTGGAAACGGCCGCACCGTCCGATCGGCGACGCGGTGGCGCGGGCCAGGGCGGGCATCGCGGATGCACTGGCCGGACCCGGTGGAGGTGCCGCCGCTACCGCCGTCGCGGCGCCGTCCGCGGCCCGTCCGTCGAGGTCACGGGGAGAGCGGCCTCGACGCGGCGCGCCGTCTGACGGCCGGCGGTCCGGGGCCGGTCGCGGTCCTGAACTTCGCGTCGGCACGGAACCCGGGCGGCGGGTACCTGAACGTGGCGCGCAGGCGCAGGAGGAGGCCGTCTGCCGCTCCTCCGCGCTGTACGCGTGCCTGACCGAGGTCCCGGAGTTCTACGCCCACCACCGCGCCGACCGGGACGTAGTTCTACAGCGACCGCGTCATCCACGCACCGGGAGTGCCGGTGTCCGGGACGACCGCGCCGCCTGCTCGACGAGCCGTACGAGGTGGGCTTCCTGACCTCGCCCGCGCCGAACGCGGGAGTGATCGCGCGCAGTACCGCTCCCGGAGCGGGTCCATACGCGATACCGCCGCCCTGGCGGCCCGCGCCGAGCGGGTGCTGGAGGTCGCCGTCGCGGAGGGTTACCGGCGGCTGGTCCTCGGCGCGCGTGGGCTGCGGCGTGTTCCGCAACGACCCGGCCGATGTCGCCGAGGCGTTCCGCACCTGCTCCTGGGCCGTTTCCGCGGCCACTTCGACCAGGTCGTCTTCGCCGTCCTGGACCGCACCGCGACGCGGCCACGCGCACGGCCTTCGAGCGGGTCGTCGGCGGGGCGTGAGCGGGCGGCGCCGAGGGCGGTGAGCCGTCCGGCTCAGCGCCAGCCGTAGCGCTCCCGCAGCCGCAGCACCACGGTGTTGAACCGGCCGCGGTCCAGCGCGCACGCCTCGCGGCGCATCCCGTTCTCGTGGACGCGCAGCATCGGTCCAGGTCCACCCACGACTCGCGGCCGTCCCGGTCCCAGGGGCCGGAGCCGAGCGCCACCCACTCGCGGTCGCGGTCGTGCCGCTTGCTGACAGCCGCACGGCGAGCAGCGTGCCGGCCGCCTCACGGGCGACGACGAGAACCGGCCGGTCCTTGCCCCGCCCGTCGTTCGTCCTCGAAGGGCACCCAGGTCCAGACGATCTCGCCGGGGTCCGGCCGTCAGCCGTCGTGCGCGGGCGCGTACTCGGTGCGCACCCGGCCCACCTGGTGCGGCTCGGCCTCCACCGTCGCCGTCGCGCCGGTCCGGCCGGGGTGGTCGTATGCGTGGTCATCCGTAAAGCGCAGTCACGCGGGTCACGCTAGAGCCTGGACGGCCCACATCCGCGCGGCGGGTGCGCCGGACCCGCTCCACGCTCGGCACATGGCACGACGACGAATAACCCGAAGCGCGCTCTGTCCGCCCTGGCTCGCTCTGCTCGCCGCGACGACCGCGACCGCCGCCGCAATCCCCGGCCGCGCGGCGGCGCCACCGCCGCGCACCGTCTCGGCCTGGCTGCCGTACTGGGCCACCAGGAGGCCGCCTACCGCGACGCCCTTCTCGCGCACGCCGAACAGCTCCGCTCCATCAGCCCCTTCTGGTACGAGACGAAGTCCGCGACCCGCGTCACCGCACTGCCCGGCGCGGGCGAACGCCGCATCGTCGACGGGCTGCACGCGAAGGGCATCCAGGTCGTCCCGACCGTCATGGAACAGTGCTGCGGCCCGGCGCCCTCGCGGCCGTCCGACCAGCGCCGAACGCCGCGCCGAACACATCGAGGCGCTGCTCGCCGTCGTCCGCAGCCGCGCCTACGACGGACTCGACCTCGACTACGAGACCATCGCACCTACCCCTGAAGCGTACCGCGCCGTACGCGCCGGTTACGCCACCTTCGTCACCGACCTGTGCGCCCGCCTGCACGCGCCCTGGACAAGCAGTGCTTCGTCACCGTCACCCCGGACGCGCACCACGGGCCGCGTCTCGGGACTACCGCATCGCTGGGCGCCGTCGCCGACCGGATGCGCATCATGGCCTACAACCTGCACCACGCCGAAGGGCGACCCGACCGATCGCCACCCCGCAGTGGTACGACGAGATCCGGCGACCGCCACCGCCCAAGTCCCGCCCGCCAAGCTGGAGATGGGCCTGCCCGCCTACGGCGCTGGGACTGGGTGGTCGGCAGCAAGGACCGCGCCCACCACGTCACCTGGAAGGACGCCGAGGCGCTGCGCGCGTCGCAGGTCGGGGCGCCCTACGTCCTCGACCCCGGCTCCCGGACCCCGCACTTCACGTACGAGGCAGGGAAGACCCGCCACACCGCCTGGTACCAGACGCTCCGCGGCACCGCCGCCCACCTCCCCGCACCGCGCACGTACGGGGTGCGGAACACGGTGCCGTGGGCGCTGAACTTCGAGGACCCCGCCGTGTGGCGGCGGCTCGCGGACGGCTCGTCGGCGGAAGGCCCTGAGCCGAAGACAGGGCGGCCGGCGCTCGAACCAGCGCTGGTCCGCCTCCAGTTGGGCCGCCAGCGAGATCAGCAGCGGCTCGCTGTGGGCGGGCCCGAGGAGTTGCGCGCCGACCGGCAGACCGTCGCCGACCAGACCGGCCGGCACGTTCACCCCCGGCCAGCCGAGCACGTTCCACGGCCAGGCGTAGCCGGACACGCGGCGACCAGCGCTGCGGTCCGTGCGCCAGCTTCGCTCAGCCGCGCCAGGTCCCCGATCCGCGGCGCGAGCGGCCGTGGTCGGCCAGCACCACGTCGTACGTGCCGAAGAGCGCCCGATCCGGCGGTGCAGCGTCCGCCTCCGACCGCTTGGCGAGGCGCAGCGGCGCACCGGCGAGCGAGCCGGCCCATCCGCCGCCTCCCGGGTCCGCGGATCCAGCCGGGCCGATCGGGTATCCGCTCCACCCACTCCGCGGTCCCGGCCGTCGCGCGCGGCACGAACGCGAGACACCGATCTGCCCTCGTAGCGCGGATCGGCCTCCTCGACGTCGTGGCCATGGTGCGCCGCGAGCCGCCCGCGCGAGTGCGACGACGCGCGCCCGCACGGCGCGGGCTCAGCCGCTTCGGCGTGGCCGTGAACGGCATGCGCAGCGACAGGGCGATCCGCAGCCGGCCCGGGTCGCGCCGCGCGGCTCTCCGCGGCCTGCATCGGCGGGCGGCCGCGCAGGTCGCGCGGCTGCCGCTCGCTCGCGTCGAGCAGCAGCGCCGCGTCCTCGACGCTGCGGGCGAGCGTGCCGTTCACCGTAGATCCCGTGGAACGCCTCCGCCCACGGCCACGTCGCCGAGATCCGGCCCCGCTGCGGCTCGGATGCTCCACCAGATGCGTGCGGTGCCGCCGGGATCCGACGCGCGCCCGCCCCGTCCGAGCCGAGCGCCGCCGGGACGAGCCTCCCGCCGCGACGGCCGCGGCCGAACCACCGGCACGAGCCGCCCGGCGTGTGCGCGGGCGCCCACGGATTGCGGGTGTCACCGAACGCGGGACCTCGGTGAGGCGCGGGCCACTGCAGCTCGCACGTGTTCGTCTCGCCGAGATCTTCGACCAGCTGGCTCCCGCGGCCGCAGCGCTCTGCGCACCGCCTCCGCGTCCTCGCTCCGCACGGGGAACTCCCGGCGCAGCCGAACGCGGTCGGCTCCGGCCACGTCCGTGTCGTCCTGACCGCCACCGGCGCGCCGAGCAGCGGCAGCCGCTTCCCGGCCGCCAGCTCACGGTCCGCCGCGTCCGCCTCGGCGAGCGCGCCTCGCCCCGCACCCGGCGGAACGCGTTCAGCACCGGCTGGGTCCGCTCGATCCGGTCGAGGGCCTGCTCGACCAGCGCGCGCGACGACACCGTCCCTCGGCGAGGGCCCGCGCCGCGGCGCCGAGCTCCCGGCAGCGTCTCTGGTGGCCATGGACACCTCCAATCCCCTGTGGTGAACGCATCGTTAGCCGCCGGCGGCCACCGTGGCACGCCCGGGGCAGGGCGCCCTGACCGGTCTGGAAGGATGCCGTACGTCATGGTGCAGATACCGAAGCAGCAGCCCGCCAAGCCCCGGCCCGCCGAGCCCGCCCGGGGCGCCGTGCCGACCAGTGCCGACGTCGCGCGCCTCGCCGGGGTCTCGCGCGCCACCGTCAGCGTTACGTCCTGAACAACACCAGCGCCGTCCGCATCAGCGAACCCACCCGGCGCCGCGTCCACGACGCCGCCAAGAACTCGGCTACGTCCCGCACGCCGCCGCCCGCAGCCTGCGCGCCGGACACACCCGCATCGTCCTCATGCCGACCCCGAGGTCCCGGTCGGCCCGCTCTACAGCGGCTTCCTCAACGCGTTGCAATGGGCGCTCAGCCGCCTGGACTACACGGTCGTGCAGTACGGCAGCGTCGGCCTCGGCGGCGACGACGCGGCCCGCGCCTGGGCCGCAGCTGCGCCCCGTCGCCGTGCTCGCCCCGGTCGGCATGGGCCCCGCGACGGGATCGCGCTGCTCAAGCGGTCCGGCGCCCGGGCCGTCATCACCCTGGGACCCGCCCCGGTCGACGGCGCGCACGCGCTGCTCATGGACCACCGCGAGGTCGGCCGTGTCGCGGGGAGCACCTCGTGACCCGCGGCCACCGGCGCGTCGGGGTCGTCGTACCGCGCGAGCCGGGCCTCGGCGTGTTCGCCGAGCCCCGGCTCTGCGGGCGTGCGGAGAGCGGCGCGGAGGTGGTGCCGCTGCCGCTCGCGTACGACGCAGGAGAGCGCGGCGCAGGTCGCCGCGCAGGTGAGGGAGTCGGGCCTGGGCGCCGTGTTCGCCTACAACGACGAGTGCGCGATGCTGCTGATGCGCGCGCGCTCCAGGACGCCGGCGCCACCGTCCCCGGTGACGTCGCCGTGATCGGTGCCGACGACCTGATGCTGGGCCGGCTGCTGCGCGCCCCGGCTCAGCACCGTCGGATCGACCTGCCGTCGGGCGAGGAGCTCGCCGAGCTGGTCGACCGGCTGGTCGGGACCCGGCCGCGGAGCCCGAGGTGCACGACGTGCTCGCGGCGACCGTGGTCGCCCGCGCCTCGACCTGACCGGACCCGCCCCGGGACACCGCGGGGCGGCCGCCGTCGGCGACCGCCCCACCCATCCGCTGTCCCGGCAGGTCAGCCCTCGTCGGACGGCTGCTGCGCCTGCTGCTCGGCGATCGACTTGCGGACCTCGTCCATGTCCAGCTTGCGCGCCTGCCCGATCACGTCGTCCAGGGCCTCCTGCGGCAGCGCGCCCGGCTGGGCGAACACGGCCACCTGGTCACGGACGATCATCAGCGTCGGGATCGACTGGATGCCGAACGCGGCGGCCAGCTCGGCTGCGCCTCCGTGTCCACCTTGCCGAAGACCAGGTCGGGATTGGCCTCGGCGGACTTCTCGTAGACGGGGGCGAACTGCTTGCGGGGCCCGCACCAGGACGCCCAGAAATCGATCAGCACGAACTCGTTCTCCGTGACCGTCTGATCGAAGTTCTCCTTGGTCAGCTCCACGGTGGTGCTGCTCATGGTGCTTTCCCTCTTCCTGCTTCCTGGGTTCGGGGCGAAGCCGCAGGGGGCAATGCCGCTGTGCACAACGGTCCGCATGACGGACGTATTCCGCGCTCGTACCCATGTGGCCCGTACGCACACCTACCACCAGACTGGGCCCTATGACGGAAGCCAACGAGTACGACGTAGTAGTGGTGGGGCGGGACCGGTCGGCGAGAACGTCGCCGACCGGGCACGGGCCGGTGGACTGAGCGCGGCGATCGTGGAGAGCGAGCTCGTCGGCGGCGAGTGCTCGTACTGGGCGTGCATGCCCAGCAAGGCGCTGCTGCGCCCGGTGCTCGCCCGCGCCGACGCCCGCCGGCTGCCCGGCCTGCGCCAGGCCGTGCAGGGCCCCCTGGACACCCCCGCCGTACTCTTGCCCATCGCGACGACTTCACCTCCCACTGGAAGGACGACGGCCAGGTCGGCTGGATCGAGTCCATCGGCGTCGACCTGTACCGCGGCCACGGCCGCCTCGCCGGGCCCCGCACGGTCACGGTGACCGCCGACGACGGCACGGTCACCACGCTCACCGCCCGGCACGCCGTCGCCGTCTGCACCGGCACCCGCGCCGCCCTGCCGCCGCTGCCCGGCCTCGCCGACGTCGCGCCGTGGACGAGCCGCGAGGCGACCAGCGCGGAGCAGGCCCCCGGCCGTCTGATCGTGGTCGGCGGCGGCGTCGTCGCCACCGAGATGGCCACGGCCTGGCAGGCACTCGGCTCGCAGGTCACGATGCTCGTACGCGGCGGCGGACTGCTGAACCGGATGGAGCCGTTCGCCGGGGAGCTGGTGACGGACGCGCTGCGCGAGGCGGGCGCCGACGTACGGACCGGGGTCTCGGTGACGGCCGTCGAGCGCAAGGGCGGCACGGTCACGGCCACGCTCGGTGACGGTTCGACGGTCGAGGCCGACGAGATCCTCTTCGCGACGGGCCGCGCACCGCGCACCGACGACATCGGCCTGGAGACGGTCGGCCTGGAACCGGGCTCGTGGCTCCCGGTCGACGACTCCTGCGGGTCGAGGGCAGCGACTGGCTGTACGCGGTCGGTGACGCCAACCACCGGGCGCTCCTCACCCACCAGGGCAAGTACCAGGCCCGGATCGCGGGCGCCGCGATCACCGCCCGCGCGCAGGGCGTGCCCCTCCTGGAGACCGACCGCTGGGGCGCGCACGCCGCCACCGCCGACCACGACGCCGTGCCCCAGGTCGTCTTCACCGACCCGGAGGCGGCGAGCGCGGGCCTGACCTCGCCGAGGCGGAGGCGGCCGGGCACCGCGTCCGCGCCGTCGACTACGACCTGGCGAACGTGGCGGGGGCGAGCCTCTACGCCGAGGGCTACACGGGCCGCGCCCGCATGGTCGTCGACCTCGACCGGAGGTCCTCCCGGCGTCACCTTCGTCGGCCCCGGCGTCGGCGAACTGATCCACGCGGCGACGATCGCCATCGCCGGCGAGGTCCCCATCGGCCGGCTGTGGCACGCGGTCCCCGCCTACCCCACGGTGAGCGAGGTGTGGCTGCGTCTGCTGGAGACGTATCGCGGCTAGGGACCGCGTCGGACTCCCGTCGTCGCCCGCGTGGGCGGACGGGAGTCCGACGGCAGCCGTCAGTGCTGCTGCGGCTTCTGCGGCGTCGCCTCGCTCGGGCGCACGACGACGAACCCCTCGCCCTCCAGCATGAGTTGGACCGCCTCCCGAACCGCCGCGGATCATCGAGCCGATGGACCGCGATCGGTGCAGCGACGTACGGAGGTCGGCGGTCCAGCCGACGATCGCGTCGGTGTCCACGTACACCGGCTGCTGCGCCGACACCGGCAGCACCAGCGGATTGCCCTCACACACGAGGCCGAGCTTCCCGCGCCCGCTGAAGACGCTGTTGAACAGGCCGCCGCCGCTCATCCCCGCGCCCTTCACCGTCTTGATGTCGTACGACAGCGTGGCGTCGAAGCAGAGGACGTTGCGGCCGTTGACCGTGAACAGGTCGCCGGGCTCGATGTCGACGACGAACACGTTCTGCGCCTCCTGCGCGAACCAGGCCTCGCCCTGCCCGCGCACCTTCATCAGCGGCAGCCCTCCCCGGTGACGGCCCGCTTCAGCATCCCGCCGACACCCTGCCCCTTCCGTTCGAACTGCAGCGCTTCCCCGGTAGGCGATCATCGCCCCCTGGCGCGCCAGCATCTCGCCGTCGACCACGTACCGGATCGACTTGGCGTTCTGAACACTCATGCCCGGCGCGACCGCGGCCTGGACCATGTACTCACGCGCGAAAAGATCACCCTTCATGCGGGCATCGTGGCCGGAGGGATCCCTTCCGACAAGGCCGGGGACGGGGAGGCGGACGGGTCCGCGGCCCACGGTTTCGAGAAGCGCAGCTCCTTCCTGCCGCCCCGGAAGCCCGCCCAACGGCCGGGCGGGCACGTGATGGTGGGCGCGCGCCCGGAAACGGAACGGATTCACGGTGATTCCGCGTCAGACCGCGAGTGCCACGCGCGTCGGCCGGTAACAATGGCTACAGCGCCCTGCCGGAAATCGGGTTCGAACGTCGGCAGGGGCGCTCGCGAGGCAGTGCGGCTCCCCTTCACACACTCCCTCGCACGCTCCATCCGGTGGCGCGGGGTCCGCGGAGTACCGACCCGGTCGCGCCACGGATGGAGGGCCGGAGCCGCGTAGTCGGCGATGCGGCTCCGGCTGTCCATACGTCACGTCGTTCGGCCCGGGGTCTCAGCACGGGGGAGGCGTCCTCCCCGATCCACACCGTAAGGCATATGCCGGAGTACCCTCAAGGTCGCCGACGCCGTCAACCCGGGGCGACGGCCCGTCCGCAAGGCCTATGGAGAACCGCGGCTGCCAGGTGTTCCATAGGACGGGACGCCGGAGGCACATGCCCCGGGCAGTGCGAACGTCCCGAGAGCGACTGATGGTTGGGGGTGGAGAGCGTGAACACGCCTCTTCTCGATGTCCAGTTGGTCGATGCCGGAGAGACGGTGCTGCTGCGGATCTCGGGGAGCTGACCTGCTCACCGCTCCCCAGCTCGACCGGGTGCTGGCGGCGCTCCACACCCGCAACTGCGAACTCGACCTCGCCGAGGTGCCGTTCACCGACTCGACCGAGTGAACCTGCTGGTGCGGCACCAGCGCCACGCGATGCGCGCGGGGGGCGCCCTCCGGCTCGTCGCGCCGTCACCCGGCCGGTGCGGCGCGTCCTGGAGATCACGGGGACGGCGGGTCCGCTGCTGGGCGGCGCGCGTAGGCGGGCGGCCGTATATCGCGTGCGGTGCCGGGCGTCGGGCGTGCAGACTCGGTCCATGGCGGACATGTGGGCGTTCCGGGAAGCGGTCGACCGGTGGGCGGCCGGCGGCCCCGGCGGGCCGGCGGGTGAGCTGGCCGGGCGGCTCGGTCTGCGGACGGCGGTGCTGCTGGAGGGGCCGAGCGACCTCGCGGCCGTCGAGACGCTGGCGCGCGCCGGGCCCGCGACCTGGCCGCCGAGGGGGTGGCCGTCGTGTCGATGGGCGGCGCCATGAGCGTCGCGCGGTACGCCTCGCTGCTCGGGCCGCCCCACTCTCGGACTGCGCCTCACGGGACTGTGCGACGAGCGGGAGCGGGGCTACTACGAGCGTGGCTGGGAGCGGGCCGGGGCGCAGGGCCGCGACTTCTTCGTGTGCGAGGCCGATCTGGAGGACGAGTTCATCCGCTGCGCTGGGCGCGGCACGCGTCGAGGAGATCGTCCGCGCCGAGGCCGACGACCTGCGGGCCTGGCAGACGTTCCTGCGGCAGCCCGCCCATCAGACCGGCCCCTGGAAGCCCGGCTCCGGCGTTTCCTCGGCACGAGGAAAGGCCGCAAGATCCGCTACACGGGACCCTCCTGGCGGAAGCCCTCGACCTCGACCGGGTCCCGGCCCCGCTGCGACGGCCTGCTCGCGGCGCTGTGACCCGTCGCCGGTCCGCGGCCGGCGGGGCCGGTGGGGCCGGACGGAAATCCGGTGCCCGATGTCAGTGACGGGGATAGGCTCTTCACATGATCCCCACCGAGCGTTCTGGTTCCGCGCGGTCCGCCGACGAGCTCAACGAGCAGATCCGCGGCCTTCTGGCGCGCAGCCGTGGGCAGTTGAGCGCGGAGCAGCGCCGGGAGTACGAGGTGCTCGTCGTCGAGTGGGCGGCCGCCGTCCGTGGCGAGATCGTGAAGGCCGCCTAGGGGCGCGTCGCGGGGTCCTGGTCGCCCGCGTGTCCGGTTGCGACCCGATTCGAACGTGTGCTCTAGTTGGCGTCATGAGTCAGGTCGTGGGGCGCGTCGTGCGCGCGGATGCCGGTGAGACGGCGTCCGGCGGTCCGCCGCCCGCCGCACCGACACCCAGCCGGACACCTGCGTCGACTCCGACTCCGACTCCGACTCCGACGCCTGCGCCGACTCCGGCACCTGTGCCGAAGGCGACGCCGGCACCGGCTCCCGCGCCCGCCCTCACCCGCCCCGGCCGCTGCACCACCTGACGCTCACCGTGCGCGGCCTGGTGGTCCTGCACGGATGGTGGGACGACGCCGACGTGGCCGAGGCGAAGTGCGCCGGCCTCGTGCGCGAGCACCAGGACCACGGCGGCGTCGAGGTGCGGCTCACGGAACTGGACGACGACGAGCGGGAGTGGCCGCTGAGCGAGTGGGTCTCGCCCGGATCCGCGTAGAGCGGCCCGTCACCCGCCGGTGTACTGGTCCCCGGTGACCGTCACCTGTCGACCCGCCGAGGTGTCCGTCGACGCGTACTGCTGAGGCAGCTCCCCGACGTCGGATCGGTGACCGTGGGAAGCCCGCCCGTGTACGTGACGCCGCCCTCGGTGCCGGTCGGCGTGCCGTACGTGACCGTGACCCGCTGCGCGCACCCGCCGTCAGATACGGCTCGACGAAGCCCGCGTCCGACGCCTTGAAGCGGCCGAGAGGCGATAGGCAGCCGGAAGCTGCCGATGTGGGCGACGGTGGCGCCGGTCGAGCGGTTCACGACGTCGCCCGTCATCAGCTGCGTCGTCCCGTCGTCGCTCGCGCGCTGCAGCACGAGCGCGTACATCGTGCCCTCTTCGTGTAGTCGAAGCGGACCGCGCAGCTGACGCCCGCGCCGCCGTCCGCGCCGTAGGAGCAGTTGCTGTCGGTGGTCGTCGCGTTCGCGTTGAACGAGCTGAAGACCGCCTGGAGTTGCGGATGTCCCGCGGCGCTCGCCGGCTTGGGCTGGAAGCCCGCGTACGGGCGGGTGCCGCTCTCCAGGGTCGTGTAGTACGCGAAGTAGATGCCGGACGCGTCGGGTGCCGACTCGAACGACATCGGCAGGGTCACCTTCGTGACCGGGGTCGGCGCACCCGTCGACCAGCGGACGGTGGGGGTGGAGGCCCAGCTCTGGCCGGCGGCGCCCAGGGTGAGCAGCGCGGCGGCGCCGACGGTGACGAGCAGGCGGCGGGTTCGTGCGGCAGGGATTCTCATGGGCGGCAGGATGCTAAGCGGTTGCTATCAACTCGCAAGAGGGAAGGCCGAGTTACTGGTTTTTACTATGGCCGGAGCCGGTCTGCCCGACAGTAATCGCTAACTATCGCTCCGATCGCGGCGAGTTGTTCGCGAAGAACTCTTCGCGAACAACTCTTCCGGAAGAAGTGTTCGCGTTCTAGGGTCGGGCGCATGACGCAACCTCGAACGGAACCTTCGGAGGGCAACTCCCGATCCGCTCGGGACGACATCGCCCTCGACACCGCCGCGCTGCGCGTCCTCGCCACATCCCGTCCGGCTCGCCACTCCTCAACCAGCTGCGGCGACAAGGGCCCGCGACCGCGCGGCAGTTGGCCCGGCAGTTCGACCTCGACTCCGGCGCCGCCAGCTATCACCTGCGCAAACTCGCGGAGGGCGGTCTCATCGAGGAGGACACCGGGCGGGGCAACCGGCGCGACCGCTGGTGGCGGGCCCTGCACGCGGGCTCCCAGCACGATCCGGCCGAGAGCGGCGGGGCGGAGGGCGCGCCTACAGCCGGGCCGTGGCCCTCGCCGCCGCGGAGACCCTGCGTCGCGCGGCCACGCAGATCGTGCCCGTGATGGCGGACGAGTGGTTCGCGGAGTCGACGTTCAGCGACTTCACCGTCCACGTCACCCCGGACGAACTCGCGGTACTCAAAGGTGAGGTGCTGGCGGTCGTGGCCCGCCACCGGGAGCGTCCGCCGACCGACGGCTCCGCGCCGGTCGTCGTGCAGTTCCAGGCCTTCCCCGCGGAGGGGCCCGCCGCCCCGAGCCGGCCACGGCCCCGTGACCGCGCCGACGCACACCCGGCACGCCCCCGTCGCACCCGCCCACCGCGACCCGAACGTGCTGCGCTGGCTCGGCGCCTACACCACGTCCGTCACCGGTGACGTCATCTACTTCACCGCCCTGACCTGGGCCGTCGCCGAGGCGGCCGGCCCCGCGCAGGGCCGGGCTCGTGCTCGCCGCGGGCGCCGTGCCACGCGCCCTCCTCATGCTCGGCGGCGGTGTGCTCGCCGACCGGTTCGGACCGCGCCGGGTCCTCATCGGCAGCGACCTCGTGCGCTGTCTGACCGTCCTCGCCGCCGCCCTCGCCACGTACACGCGCGGGCCCGAGACTCTGCGTCCTGTGCGTGCTCGCCGTCTGCTTCGGCGTCGCCGACGCGCTGTTCATGCCCGCTGTCGGGGCGCTGCCGCCGAGCCTGACCGCGCGCGAGGAACTCACCGCGTCCAGGCCTGCGGTCGCTCGCGGTACGGCTCGCCAACACGGTGGGGCCGCTCGCGGCCGCCGCGGCACTGACCGCGGGTGGGGCCGCGGGCGCGTTCGCCGGCGTCGGCGCCCTGTTCGCGGTGTCGCTCGTCCTGCTCGCCGTCCTGCGCACTCCCCGGGCCGCCCCGCGCCGGCGGCCACGCCCGTCATGACCCAACTGCGCGACGGACTGCGGTACTTGCGCGGGAGGCGGGCCCTGGTCCGGCTCGTCGTGGTCATCGGACTCGGTGAGATGTGCTTCAGCGGCCCCGTCGGCACCGCCCTCGTCCTGCTCACCGGCGAGCGCGGCTGGAGCCCCGGCACCCTCTCGCTGCTGCTCGGCGCGTTCAGCGTCGCGGGCGCCGCGGTCGGCATCGCGCTCAGCGCCGTGCCCCGGGTGCCCGCACCCGCGCCGTCCTCGCCGTGTGCCTGGCCCTGACCGCCGTGTTCGTCACCGTCCTGGGCCTGGCCCGGCCGGGACCGGGCGCGGCCGTGGCGCTGTGCGCGCTGCTGGGCGCGGCCGGCGGATCCCGGCGGTCTCGGTCACGCGCTCCTCCAGCAGGACACCGACCCCGCCTACATCGGCCGGGTCACCTCGGTCACCTCCCTGTGCACGCTCGGCCTCAGCCTCCGCTCCTGTTCCCGCTCGCCGGCGTCGTCGCCGAGGTGTGGGGGCCGGCACGTGTTCCTGGCCGGGTGCGGCGGTGTGTGCCTGCTGGCCGCCGCGTTCGCGACGGTGAAGTGGCCGCGTACGGTGGTGGATTGACGCCACGGCGCTCTCGTGCCCACCCGCATCGGCCCACGCGTCGCGCCGGCCCTCGGGCCGCGAGGGCAGGATCGGGGTGGCGCCTAAGCGCCACCGCGGCGAGAAGGCCGCTTGACGGCCTTCAGCACCACGAACTTCGTCGCTCGCGACGAGTTCACTGTTGCCGAACAGGCGGCGCAGCTTGACGTGGTAGCCGAGGTGCCGGCCCCGACGACCCACAGCTCGCCGCCGGGTGCGAGAGCCGCATCGGGCCTGCGCGAACATCCGCGTCGCCGTCGCGTCCGTCGTCGCCTGGTGCGAGTGAACGGCGGGTTGTTCAGGACCAGGTCGACGCTGTCCGGTTCGGCCTCGGCCAGACCGTCGCCCACCTGGAACACGGCGCCGCCGGGCCGGTCGCCCGCGTTCGCCGCGTACGTCGCCCGCGCGGACGCCACCGCCTGGTGCGACTCGTCCGTGAAGAGGATCTCGGCGTCCGGGTGGGTGAGCGCGGCGCTCGTGCCCACGACGCCGTTTCCGCAGCCCAGGTCGACGATGCGGCGGGCACCGGAGCCGTCCGGCAGGTGCTGGAGGAAGAACCGGGTGCCGATGTCGAGGTGCTCCGCGCAGAACACCCCCGCGTGGTTGACGACCGTCCGGCCGCCAGGACGCCGACGTCGTCGGGGAGCCGGTAGCTGTGCGGCCACGGGTTCGGGCCGGGGGAGCGGGCGAGCCAGGGTGCCAGGGGAGCCAGGGAATCAGCAGATGGGGCCAGGTCGGGCGTGGTGAAGATCAGCCGCGACTTCTGCTCGGCGAGCGAGGTGCGGTGGGGCCGATGATCCGCTCGAACAGCTTCAGGGTGGAGGTGTGGATCTCCTTGACCATGCCCGTGCCGACGACCACCGTGCCCGCGCGTGCAGCGCGGGCCGCACCCGGTGCAGCTGGTCCTCCAGGAGGGCGAGGCTCTTCGGCACCCGCACGATCAGCACGTCGATCCGGTCCGGCGGCGCGTCCTGCGTGGTGAGCAGCCGCGCCCCGTGTGCCCGGCCCGCTCCAGGTTCGCCGCCGTCGCCCGCTGCAGGTACGAGTCGGAGATCAGCACCGGCGCGCACCCGGGCGCGCCCGCGAGCGCGGTGGTGCCCAGGGCGCCCCAGCGGTCACCGACCACCACGACGGAGCCCGTCAGGTCGGTGCCGTCGGCGGCGAGCCGGCGCAGCAGATACGCGTCGGCCGCGTCCCAGGCGCGCAGCGCCGGTCACGGGGTCCACCGGGAAGCGGGTGAGGTCGAGGTCTCCCCAGGTCGTGCGCAGACGGGGGTGGGCTGATCGGTGTGGTTCATCGTCCGGCAGGCTAGCCGAGGGCCGGAACGCGACGGTGCGGCCGGGGCGTCGTGCCCCGGCCGCACCGTCGGTCCGGCCCTCCGGCCGGTCCCCGGTCGTCTGACCGGTCACTCACTCCTGCGGGAAGTCCCCGGCGAGCGCCGCGGCCATCCGCAGGTGCGGCGCCGCCTCGGCGTCCCTGCCCTGCCGCTCCAGCGTGCGGCCGAGCATCAGACGCGCGTAGTGCTCGACCGGGTCGCGCTCCACGATCGTGCGCACTCCGTCTCGGCGCGCCGCAGTTGGGCCGAGTGGTAGTAGGAGCGGGCCAGCAGCGAGACGCGGGCCCGTCTGCTCCGGGACCTCCTCGACCAGACCGTCCAGGATCCGCGCGGCCGTCGCGTACTCCTTCGCGTCGAAGAACATCCGCGCCCGCTCCCAGCGCTCCGCGGCCGTCCCCTGCGTGTAGTACTTCTGCTCCACTGTTGCCTCCTTCGACGCGGTCAACCACAGGAGGCGTACGGCATATTCCCGGGCATCGCGGGGCCGGTACCGCCGCCCCCGGCCACCCGGACCCGTTGTCCTGAACACGCCCGCCCGGCCCCGGCCGCGCCCGGTCGAGCAGGGGCGCAGCCGCCGCACGGGGACCGATCCGGCCGTACTCGCCACGGGCGGGGCCGTCCGTCCGCCCCGCCCCGTATGTTGCTGTGCGTCACCAGCCGACACACGCACCTTCGGTCCGTCCCACCCCTCCGCGTCCCGGGAGCCTCATGGACACCACCCCCGTCACCGGCCCCTCCTTCTCGCGTCGCAGATTCCTCCGACGGGCACCGCGACCGCGGCCGGCGTCGCCGCGGAGTCACCCTCGATCCGGGTGCCGTGGCGGCGCCCGCCACCCGGGCCACCGCGCTCTCCTTCACCGAGGCCACCAACGGGGCCGCCACCCTCGCGGCCGGCGACCGTTCGTCGCCGAGATCCAGAACGTGCTCTGGTCGATCCCCGCAAGGGCGGCACCGCGACCCGGCTCACCACGCCACGGCTGGAACCCACCCGGCCGCAGTTCGCCCCCGACGGCAGATGCCGTGGTCGTCTGCGCCTACCAGGGCGGCGGCTTCACCTGTGGCTCCTGGACGCCGACGGCGGCACCCCGCGACAGCTCACCGAAGGCCCCTGGGACGACCGCGGCCCCGCTCTGGTCCCCGGACGGCACCCGCATCGCCTTCGCGTCGGAGCGCGGCGGCGACCCGGTGAGCGGCAGCCCCTACCGCGTCTGGGTCCTCCACGTGCGGGACCGGACGCTGACACCGCTCACCGGTCTCGACGGGCAGGACGGGCCGGGACAGGACGGCGCCTGGGAGGACTTCGACCCGACGTGGTCGGCGGACGGCGAGCGGGTGCTGTTCGTCCGCGGCGTCGTCGGCGCGGCCGGCACCCTCCAGACCTCGATCCTCGCCTCCGTCGCCGCCGACGCGCTACGCCCGGTCGCCGTCGAGCACACCGACACCTCCGGCGCGCAGATCATGACCCCGGCGGTCTCCCGGAGGGCCGCGTCGGCTATCTGCGGACCACCCCGGCGCCCGCGGCGGGCTGCACCCTCGTCGTCGACGGCACACCCGTCGACGTGCCGGGCGACCTCGCCGCCAGTGCCGCCGCGCTGGACCGGCCCCGACACCCTGCTGCTCACGGTCGACGGCCGGTTCCGGCTCGTCCGACCCGCCGAGCCCCGCGGCGGCGAGGACATCCCGTTCACCGCACGGCTCGCCGTCGACCGGCCCCGCTACCGCACCAAGCGCTACGACTTCGAGGCCGGGGAGTGCGCCCGTCCGTGCCCCGCACCTGCCCGCCCTGTCGCCCGACGGGACACAGGTCGCCTTCGCCGCCCTCAACTCCCTGTGGATCGGCGGGGTTTCGGGCGGCGGTGCGCCACGCAGGATCGTCCAGGCGCCGCCCACCCGCTACGTCCTCGCCCCGACCTGACCCCGGACGGCCGTGGCCTGCGTGGACGCGGACGACCGCGCCGGACTGTTCTCCGTACGCCGCCACGACCTGGCCACCGGCAAGGAGACCGTGCTCGCCGAGGGCGGCCGGGTCTTCCCGCCCTGTCGCCCGACGGCGCCCGCCTCGCCTGCCTCGACATGACCGGCAACCTCGTCGTCCGCGACCTCGCGGCCGGGACCGAGCAGGTCCTCGCCCCGCCGCTGGGCAGCGGCGGACTGCCCGGCAGACCCTGCTGGTCGCCCGACGGCCGGTACGTGGCGCTGTGCGACCGCGGCCGCCTCAACCAGCGGTTCCGCGAGGGCTACAACCTGATCCGCGTCGTCGACACCACCACCGGCGACGCGGCCGTGCACGCCGTCGCCCCGCACGTCTCGCTCGCCGACCGCTACGACTCAGGGCCCGCCTGGTCACCGGACGGCCGCCACATGGCCGTCGTCGTCGAGTCCGCGCTGTGGCTGCTGCCGGTCCGCCCCGACGGCAGTCCGGACGGCGCGCCCCGGCAGCTCACCGATGAGGCGGCCGACCACTCCGAGCTGGGCCGCCGACGGCCGCCGGCTGCTGTAGCCTGTCCGGCGGCCGGTTCCGGCTCGTCGACGTCGCGGCCGGCGCGGTCCGCACCGTCCGCATCCCGCTCGACCACCGCAGGCCGCGCCCCGCCGACACGGTCGTGCACGCGGGCCGCCTCTGGGACGGCACCGGCGACACCGTCAGGGACGACGTCGACATCGTGGTCGAGGGCGGCCGGATCACCGACGTCACCCCGCACCGCGCCGTTCACCGCCGCGCCGTCCGCCGCGTCGACGCCTCGGACAGGACCGTCGTACCGGGCCGTGGGACGCCCACACCCACCCCTGGCAGTCGACCTACGGCGGCCGGCAGACCGCGCTGCAACTCGCCTACGGCATCACGACCGCCGTCTCCTCGGCGGCTTCGCCTACGAACAGGCACGCATCCGGGAGGCCGTGAACGCGGGCGCGCTCGCGGGCCCCCGGCTCCTCGCCACCGGCGAACTGCTCGACGGCGCCCGCGTCGCCTGCAGCATGGGCCGTGCCCACCGCACCCGAGCCGGCCTGCGCCGCTCCTCGACCGGGCAGCGGCCCTCGACTGGGACTTCGTCAAGACGTACGTGCGGGCGCCGGGCTGGGTGATGGAGGAAGCGGCCCGCTTCGCCCACGAACGGCTCGGCGTGCGCAGCGGCAGCCATCTGTGCACCCCGGGAGTCCAGCTCGGCCAGGACCTGACGACCCATCTGCAGGCCACCCAGCGCCTGGAGTCCGGGCACGCCACCACGGCAGGGGGCCGAGCCGGGCAGGACGTCGCGGAGATCTACACGCGCGCCGGGTTCCACCTCGTCGCGACGCCGTTCACGGCGCAGCCGCTGCTCGGCGCCGCCCCGGCCCTGGCCGAGGACCCGCGCGTCACCACCCTCATGCCGCCCTGGGACACCGCCGTGGTCGAGAAGGCGGCCGGCACCCCGCCCACGCCCGGCCAACTCGCCACCCTGGACCGGGAGACGGCGGTCTACCGGCGGATCCTGGCCGCCGGTGGCCTGGTCGCGCTCGGCACGGACCAGCCTCTCGTGCCCGTCGGCCTCCATCTGCACCTGGCCCTGCGCGCCCTGCACCGGGCCGGCCTCTCCCGGCCCAGGCGCTGAGCACCGCGACGGTGCTGCCCGCCCGGGTCTTCGGCGCGGCCGCGGACCTCGGCACCGTGCGGGTGGGCCGCCTCGCCGACCTCACGTTCGTCGACGGCGACCCGTTCACCGACTTCGACGACCTGATCCGTACGACGTCGGTGCTGCGCGGCGGCGTCGAGGTCCGGCAGGCCGATCTGGTGGGCGCGTTCGAGACCGCGACCGTCCGCGCGGGCACGACGGACTGGCTGGAGGTGGGACGCCACATGCGGCGCGAGGGCTGCTGCGACCGCCACTGACCGCCCCGCGTGCACCACGGACCGGGCGCCCGCCCCCTGTTCCCGAAGTCGGTTCCACAAGGCGGGCCCCGCGCGGGAGAGTAGGGCCATGGACACCCCGGACAGATCCGTACACGCCGCCGCACCCGACGACGGCCCCGACGACGGACCCTGCGTACCGGCTCGTCGCGGGCGACCCGGCCTCGCCGGTGCTGCTGCACGTGCCGCACGGCTCGCGCACGATCCCGCCCCGGGTCCGCTCCGGCCTCCTGCTCGACGACGCCGCCCTGGCCCGCGAGGTGGACCTCATCACCGACGCGCACACCCAGGAGATCGCCGCCGCGCGGCCGGTGCGGCCCCGCTGCGGCCCTGGCAGTTCGTGAACGAACGGTCCCGGCTCGTCGTCGACCCCGAGCGGTTCCCGACGAGCGGGAGGAGATGCGCGCGGTCGGCATGGGCGCCGTCTACACCCGCACCACCCACCGCGCGCCGCTGCGCCCCGATCCGCCCGCCGACGAACCCGAGCTGCTCGCCGCCTACTTCGCCCCGTACGCCGAGGCGATGACCCGGGCCGTCGACGACCGGCTCGCGGCGACCGGCCGCGCCGTGATCATCGACGTGCACTCCTACCCGAGCCGCGCCCTGCCCTACGAATCACTGCACGGGACCGGACCGAGGCCGTCCGTCTGCCTCGGCACCGATGCGTTCCACACCCCCGCCGAGCTCCTCGCCCGGGCCCGCGACGCGTTCGCCGCGCTCGGCGACATCGCCCTGGACACCCGTTCGCCGGCACCTACGTCCCGCTGCGCCACTACGGCCGGGACCGCCGGGTCAGTGCCCTGATGCTGGAACTGCGCCGGGACGCTCTACCTCGACGAACCGGTCACGCCGCACGACGGCCTGACGAAGGCGGCCGACGCGCTCGCCCGGCTCGTCGCGGAGGTGGACCGTGGCTGAGCCGACGCCCGCCCCGCCCACGCGGCCGTTCCCGGTACGTCATCGCGTGCGCGGCCGGAATAGCCGACGGCGTCGGCAAACTGATCGACGACGCGCAGGGCAACGGCTGAGGTGGGCGTCATCGCGACGCCCACCGCGCTCGGCGGATTCTTCGACCTGGCCGCGGTGGAGTCGCAGACGGGCCGGCCGGTGCGGTCCGCCTGGCGCACCCCGGCGGACCCGCGCCCGTTCCCGCCCGCGGACGCGGTCGTCGTCGCCCCCGCGACCTTCAACACGATCAACAAGTGGGCCGCGGGGATCGCCGACACCCTCGCCGTCGCCACCCTCTGCGAGGCGTTCGGGGCGGGCGTCCCGGTCG
The DNA here is from genome assembly GCF_030766975.1 of Streptomyces sp. KL116D. NCBI lineage: Bacteria > Bacillati > Actinomycetota > Actinomycetes > Kitasatosporales > Streptomycetaceae > Streptomyces > Streptomyces sp. KL116D. The sequence continues at coordinate 49,196 of NZ_JASERH010000146.1, forward strand.
TCGCGCCGCCCTGTGTCAACGACCAGCTGGCCACCCACCCCGCCTACCAGGACAGCATGCGCCGGCTGCGCGGCATGGGCGTGCGGCTGGGCGAGGGGCCCTTCCGCTGGGAGGCGGCGACGGAGCTGCTGGCCGAGATCGTCAGGCCCGGGGACGGTGACCAGGGCCTCGGGCGTCAGGTCCGCGAGCGCGGCACCCGTCGACCGCCATGACCAGATCGGCCTCGGCGAGCAGCGAGCGCAGCACGTGGACCAGCCGTCCTCGCCGCCGACCGCGAGCCCGTACGCGTACGGCCGCCCCACGCCCACCGCGGTCGCGCCCAGGGCGAGGGCCTTGACGACGTCCGCGCCCGAGCGGACACCGGAGTCGAAGAGCACCGGCAGCCCGTCCGCCGCCTCGACGACGCCGGGCAGCGCGTCGAGCGCGGGCAGGCCGCCGTTCGCCTGCCGGCCGCCGTGGTTGGAGCAGTAGACGCCGTCCACGCCGCCGTCCCGGGCCCGCCGCACGTCCTCGGGGTGGCAGATCCCTTGAGGATCAGCGGCAGATCGGTGAGGGACCGCAGCCACGGCAGGTCGTCCCAGGTGAGCTGCCGAAGATCCCGGCCCAGGTGCCCACGACGTCCTGCGGATCACCGGACGGGGTCAGCTCCTTGAAGCGCGGGTCCGACGTGTAGCTGGCGAGGCAGTGACCGCGCAGCTGCGGGAAGTTGGCCGTCGCCAGGTCCCGCGGGCGCCAGCCGGTCACCCAGGTGTCGAGGGTGACGACGATCCCCTTGAAGCCCGCCGCCTCGGCCCGCCGGACCAGGCTCTCGGCGAGCGCCCGGTCCGTCGGCGTGCACAGCTGGAAGAAGCCGGGGGTCTCGCCGAATCCGGCGGCCACGTCCTCCATCGGTCGACCGACAGGGTCGAGGCCACCATCGGCACGCCGGTGCGCGCCGCGGCCCGTGCCGTCGCCAGATCGCCGTGCCCGTCCGGCGCGCACAGCCCGATCACGCCGACCGGCGCCATGAACAGCGGCGCGGCGAGCCGCATCCCGAACAGGTCGACGGACAGGTCGCGTCGGGCCGCGCCGACCATCACTGCGCGGCATCAGGCCGTACCGTTCGAAGGCCCGGACGTTGGCCCGCTGGGTGTGCTCGTCGCCCGCGCCGCCGCCACGTACGACCACACCGACGGGGGCAGTGCGGCCCGGCCCGTTCCTCCAGTTCGGCGAAGTCCACTCGGCATCGTGGGCACGACGCCGCGCAGCCCGTCGAGGTAGATCTCGAACTGGTAGTCACCGAACTGCGGGCTCATCGCACACCTCGTCGTCGAAGTCCTGGCAGCTTCCGGAGAAGCTCGGTCGGGGTTTCTGAAGCTGACACCGATCCGGAATCCGGGGCCGGTGAGCCCCAATGTGCCAGGTCACCGGCGCCGGGCCAGAGAGGTCGGCCCGGGCGCGGGGCGGCGGCGCGGGAGTCGTGCGCCGAGGGTCGTCAGTCGTCGACCGCGGCGGTGACCTTGCGCAGGTCGACGAACTTGAAGCTCGTGGCGGGGCGGTCCGGGTCGCCGGGGCGTCGTGACCGTCCTGGACGACGAGGAGGCCGTGCGGGTAGCGGCGGCCCAGCGGCTGAGTTCAGCGCGGCGGCGCCGTCGCACTCCTCCGAGCCGTCGAGCGTCGTCGAGGCGGGACCGACGCGGAAGCCGCCCTCGTACTCGTTGGCGTCGGACACCTCGCGGTCGTAGGCGGCGAAGGTGTCGTCGCCCTGGCTGGAGGCGAGCAGCAGACCGTCGCCGCCCTTCTCCTGGACGAGGGTCAGGCCCTCCACGTCGGCCGTGAGGTGCGTGCCGCCGAAGCCGGGGTCGGCACCGGGGTGCACTCCTCGGTCGTCTCGTCGTAGCTGCCGGGGACGCCGAACTCGCGGACCTTGTCGACCAGTCGGGGCGTCCCTGGTGAGGTCGGCCCGCAGCCGCCAGATGCCGATGTCCTCCTGGCCCGCGTACAGCGTGCCGTTCGCCGGGTCCACCACCATGCCCTCGACCTGCGGGAGTTCGCGCGGGCTCCCGCACGGCGACCATGAAGTGCCGTTCGGGAGACGGAAGTTCGCGGGCAGGGCGAGGGTGCGGACCTTCGTGTAGCCGATGGTGCCGCCCGCGCGGGCCGTCAGCGCCCAGCAGGGCGAGGCGGGTGCGCTCCCGCTGACTGACGAGCGCGTACGAACGGCCGGTCGCCGGGTCGGTCCAGGTGGCGAGGCCGTACGCGGTGCGCTGCTCGTTGATCTCGTCCTGGGAGGCGGAGAAGACCGGCGCCGCCTTCGGGTCGGTCGCGTCGGTGAGCGGGCCGCCGGGGTGGTCGCGGTCGATGCGGTAGACGCGCAGCCGGTCGCTGCCGCGGTCCGTGGTGACGGCCAGGTCGCCGAGACGGGCGCTGTGCACGAGGTCCACGTTGTTGAACCGGCCGGGCGCGTCGTCCGCGCCGGCCCCGCGGGCGCCGGGACGGACTGCACCTCGCGGGCGTCCAGGTCGTACACGCGGAGCCCGCCCTGCTTGGCGGTGGCGACGACGAGGCTGCGGTCCGGGTCGGCCGCTGCGCCAGATCGCCGGGTCGTCGGCGCTCCGCGTCGCCGCCCGCAGCGTCGTCGTGCAGGGCCGTGGTCTCGGCGCGCGGCGTCACGACGGGCAGCGGCGCGGCGGCTCTGCACCGGCCCGGTCGCCGAGGCGGCGAGCGCGGCGACGGCCGTGGCGAGGACCAGCAGGGGCGTCCGGGAGGTCCGGAGGGTGGCCACGTGAGGGCTCCTTCATGTCGGGGGCACGGCGTCAGCATCCTGTGATCTTGGCGTGAGGAGGGAGGGGGCGGTGCGTGGCGCGGGGCGTACGGGAGTGAACTCGCGGTTCCTGGACGGCTGTTGACGCACTGCGCCCTGGCGACTCAGCGCCGGACTCGGGCGGCCCGCCGGCTGACGCCCCGCCGCGGACGGCCGTCGGGCGACGGAAGCGGCGCCTTCCGGTCCGCCCGCGCACGGACGCTCGACGTGCGAGGCGTTCCGTGGCGACCGGATCCGGGACCTGCATCTGCAAACAAAATCGCTGACAATTCTGTTCGCCTAGATTTAGCGTCGACAGGCACTCACTCAGGGAGGGCAGATGCCGAAGGAAGCCCGTCCAGGCTCCGGAGAGCAGGCCGAAGCAGTACGCGCTGGAGCAGTTGCGACGGCGTATCCTGCGCGGCGAGAGATAGGCACCGGCCCAGCGGCTGGTGGAGCAACGAACTCGCCGAGCAGTACGACGTCACCCGCGCCAGTCATCAGGGCGGCACTGCTCGACCTCGCCGCCGAGGGACTGGTCGAGCGGATCCGCAATCCGCGGATCGCGAGTGCGCGTGGTCACGGTCGAGGAGGCCGTGGAGATCACGGAGTGCCGGATGGTGCTCGAGGGCTGTGCGCGGCCAAGGCCGCGGTGGACGCCACCGACGCACAGCTCGACGAGCTGACCGAGCTGGGCAGAGCCATGTCCAAGGCGGTCGCGGACGGCGATCCGATCACCTACTCCGAGCTCAACCACGATCTGCACGCCCGGATCCGGGACGTCTCCGGCCAGCAGCACGGCCGTCGGTCTCCTGGAGCGGCTCAACGCCCAACTGCGCGCCATCGCTTCCAGTTGGCGCTGCGCCCGGGCCGGCCGCAGCAGTCCTCTGGGTGAGCACCTGGCGGTGATCGAGGCGATCCGCGCCAGGGACCCGCAGGCGGCCGAGACGGCCGCCCGCGCCCACCTCAGCAGCGCGATCGACGCCTTGCGCGCCGGCTGACGCGGCCCGGGCGGGCGCACCCCTGTCGGCAAGGAGATGCAGCATGACCCACGGCAACGCGCCCGCCGCCCGCCACGATCCACCCTCGTCGTCACCGCGCACGCGGGGGACTTCGTGTGGCGGGCGGGCGGCGCCATCGCCCTGGCCGCCGCGCGCGGCGAGAAGGTCACCGTCAGCGCGCCTGACCTTCGGCGAGCGCGGCGAGTCCGCGAAGGCCTGGCGCGAGGGGAAGAAGCTCGACGAGATCAAGGCGCTGCGCCGCGACGAGGCGGAGCGAGCGCCGCCGCCGCCCTCGGCGCCGGGGTCCGCTTCTTCGACGCCGGTGACTACCCGCTGGCGCCACGAGCGGAGCTGACCGACCGGCTCGTCACCGTGTACCGGGCAGCATCGCAGCCCGACGTCGTCGCTGCACCCACGTCGTGACCGTACAACGGCGCACCTCACCCGGCCGCGCTGAACCGCATGGTGCGCTGGAGGCCCGCGTCCCGCGCAGGCCATCGGCTACCTCCCGGCGACGGCGAGATCATCGGCGCCCCGCCCGTCTTCTTCTACTTCGAGCCCCACCTCAGCCCGGAGAGATGAGCGGCTTCTAGCCCGATGAGCGCTGCTCGACATCACCGAGGTCTGGGACACCAAGCGCGAGCGGCGATGGAGCGCCTCGAGCGCGCGCGCGCACCTGTGGACTACTACACCGACCTCGCCAGTCCGCCGCGCGTCCAGCTCAAGCGGAACGCCGGACCGAACCTGGGGCTTCGCCCACACGACCATGGCCGAGGCGTACATGCGCCGTACCCGCAGATCGCGAAGGAGCCGCCTGATGCCCGGAGTGACCGTCACCGACCTCCGCCCCGCGCGGACGCCATGACGCCGAGACCCTCGCCGGATTCGGCGTCGCCACCGTCCACGAGGCGATGGGCCGCACCGGCCTGCTCGGCCACCACCTGCGGCCCAACCACAGCAGGACTGCCGGGTCGCGGGCACCGCCGTCACCGTCCTGTCCTGGCCGGCGACAACCTCATGATCCACGCGGCGGTCGAGCAGTGCGGCCCGGGCGACGTCCTGGTCGTGACCACCACGTCGCCGTCGACGGACGGCATGTTCGGCGAGCTCTTCGCCACGGCGCTGCAGCGGCGCGGCGTACGCGGCGTCGTCACGAACGCGGGCATCCGCGACACCGCCGAACTGCGGGCGATGGGCTTTCCGCCTGGTCCGCCGCCGTGTCCGCGCAGGGCACCGTGAAGCGGCGACCGGCGCAGCGTCAACGTCCCCGTTGTCGTCATCGGCGGCCAGGTGATCCGGCCGAGTCGAAACAAACAGTGATCGATCGCCGACGACGACGGCGTCAGTGGTCGTCCCGCGCGAGGGCGCCCGCGCGGCCGGCGAGAAGTACCTCTGAGCCCGCGTGTGACAAGAGGCCGCCACGCGCCGCCTTCGTCGAGCCAACTCGTCTGGACCGCTGCGATTGCGCGACACGCTCGTTGCATGTCTGAAGGCGTCACCTGACCGGACGTCGAGCAGTACACGAGGAGTCGTGACCGGGCCCGCGGAGGCGCGCTGCATGCCGATGCGCGGCGGCACCTCCAAGGGCGCCTACTCCTGGCCGACGACCTCCCCGCCGAACCGGCCGTCCGTGACGCCTGCTGCTGCGGATCATGGCAGCTCCCGACCCGCGCCGCAGATCGATCGGCCTCGGCGGCGGCCACCCCTGACGAGCAAGGTCGCCGTGGTGTCGCCGTCGGCCGACCCCGAGGCCGACGTCGACTACCTCTTCCTCCAAGTGGGCGTCGACACGCCGGAGGTGTCGGACCGTCAGAACTGCGGCAACCTGCTCGCCGGTCGGACCCTCGCGGTCGAGCGCGGCTGGTCGAGCCGGGCGACCGACACCTCCGTCCGGATCCGCATGGTCAACACGGGAGACTCGCGAGGGCGACGTTCACGCCGGGCGGCCGCGTCGACCCACCGGGCTGACGCGGAGATCTCCGGCGCACCGGGCGCGCGGCCGCGGTCGTGATCGAATTCCCGCCGGGGCGGGCCCGTTGCTGCCCACCGGACGCGCCCGTCAGACACCGTCGCGGGCACCGAGGTGCACCTGCGTACGACAACGGATGCCGACCGTGCTGATCCCCGCCGAATCCCTCAAGCTCACCGGCTACGAGGACCCGGCGGACCTGAGGCGGACCGATTCCTCGCCGCCCGCCTCCACGAGAGATCCGGCTCGCCGTGCAGGGGAGTTGATGGGCCTCGGCGACATCACCGGCACCACCGTGCCCAAACTGACCCTCCTCGCCGCGCCCCGGCACGGCGGCGCGGTCACCACCCGCACCTTCATCCCCGTCCGCGCCCACACCTCCATCGGCGTCCTCGGCGCCGCGAGCGTGGCGGCGGGACTGCGGATCGACGGCGGCGTCGGCGCCCCCGTCGCCGTGCTGCCCGAGGACGGCGACCGGCTGCGCATCGAGCACCCCACCGGCTTCCTCGACATCGAGAGCAGCGTCGGCGCCGGCCCCGACGGCCTGCCCGCCGCACGCCGCACCGCCGTGGTGCGCACCGCCCGCAAGATCTTCGACGGCACCGTCTTCCCCCGCGCCGCCGACCCGGCCCGCCCGCCCGCACCGACCTCAGGAGGTCAACGATGACTCCGCCCCTCGGCGACATCGCCCACATCGGCCACGCCCAGCTGTTCACCCCGGACCTGGACGCCTCCGTCGCCTTCTTCACCGACTTCCTGGGCCTCACCGTCAACGGGCAGGACGGCGACACCGTCTATCTGCGCACCTTCGACGACTACGAGCACCACAGCCTCGTCCTCACCGCCCGCGACCAGCCGGGACTCGGCCGCCTCGCCCTGCGCACCTCCAGCGAGGAGGCGCTCCGGCGACGCGTGAAGGCCGTCGAGGACGCGGGCGGCACCGGCCACTGGACGGAGGACGAACCCGGCCTCGGCAAGCTCTACGTCACCACCGACCCGGACGGCCACGAACACGCCCTGTACTGGGAGAGCGAGCACTACCGGGCCCCGGACGAGCTGAGGCCCGCCCTCAAGAACCAGCCGCAGGCCAAACCCGACCGGGGCGTCGGCGTCCGCCGCCTCGACCACGTCAACTTCCTCGGCGCCGACGTCCTCGCCAACGCCGAGTTCCAGCAGAACGTGCTGGGCGCCCGGCCCACCGAACAGATCCGCCTCGACACCGGGAAGATCGCGGCCCGCTGGCTGACCTTCACCGACAAGTCGTACGACGTCGTCTATACGTCGGACTGGACCGGTTCCAAGGGCCGCCTGCACCACATCGCCTTCGCGGCCGACACCCGCGAGGACATCCTGCGCGCCGCCGACCTCGCCATCGACACCGGCGTGTTCATCGAGACCGGCCCGCACAAGCACGCCATCCAGCAGACGTTCTTCCTCTACGTCTACGAACCCGGCGGCAACCGCATCGAACTGTGCAACCCGCTCACCCGGCTCGTCCTCGCCCCGGACTGGCCGCTGATCACCTGGACCGAGGCCGAGCGGGCCAAGGGCCAGGCGTGGGGGCTGCGGACGATCGAGTCGTTCCACACCCACGGAACGCCGCCCGTCCCGTCCTGACCAGCTCTTCACCTGCTCCTTCCGGCCCCGGGGACGGACGTTCGTCGCCGGGGCCGAATCGTTGCCTGTGATTGTCAACAAAAGTGTTGACGACTGGTTCGGTCGCTTCCTACCGTGCCGTCACCCCCTTCTCCCCGCCGAACACCGCTCCTGGGACACGCGTCCCGGACGAGAGGAAACAACGATGTCCTCCTCTGCCACCCCGCCCGCCGCGCGCCGCGGCACGAGAATGGCGAAGCTCGTCTTCGCCCTGTGCTGGCTGGCCGTCCTCTTCGACGGCCTCGACATGTTCATCTACGGCTCCGTGCTGCCGCACATGCTGGAGAGCAAGGCGCTCGGCCTCGACCCCGACCAGGCCGGCGACCTCGGCAGCTACGCCACCTTCGGCATGCTGATCGGCGCCCTCACCGCCGGCACGGTCTCCGACCGCATCGGCCGCAAGAAGATGATGGTCGGCTGCGTCACGGTCTTCTCGCTGGCCTCGGGCCTGTGCGCGATCGCCCCGAACGTCACGACGTTCGGCCTCGGCCGCACCCTCGCCGGCATCGGCCTCGGCGGCCTGCTGCCGACCGCGATCTCGATGGTCTCCGACTACGCCCCGCGCGGCCGCGGCGCCCTGATCGTCGGCGGACTGATGACCGCCCACCACGCGGGCGGCATCCTCTCCGCGTACGTGGCGACCTGGGTGGTCGAACCGCTCGGCTGGCGGGCGGCGTTCTGGTTCTGCGTGATCCCGCTGCTGTTCGTGCCGGTGATGGCCAAGGCCATGCCGGAGTCCCTCAGCTTCCTCGTCGCCAAGGGCCGCACGGACGAGGCACAGCGGCTCGCGACGGCGTACGACGTCGAGATACCCGCCGCGAAGGCGCGGCGCCCCGAGGGCGCCGGCCGCTGGGACGCGCTCGCCGGCCTGTTCCGGGGCAGGCAGTGGACCCAGACCCTCCTGTACTGGCTGGCGTCCTTCGGCGGACTGCTCCTCGTCTACGGCGTCGCCACCTGGCTGCCCACCCTGATGCGCTCCGAGGGCTACGACCTCGGCTCCTCGCTCCAGTTCGTCGTCGTCTTCAACCTCGGCGGCATCGTCGGCATGCTCGTCGCGGGCCGCGCCGCCGACCGCTTCGGCGCCCCGCGGATCTCGGCGATCTGGTTCCTCGCGACGGCCGTCAGCGTCTATCTGCTGAGCATCCACATGGCGCTCGCCATCACCTTCCTCGTGGTCTTCCTCGCGGGTGTCTTCCTCAACAGCGCGCAGACCATGATCTACGCGACGGTCGCCATCCGCTCCGACGCCGACAGCCGCGCGACCGCCGTCGGCTGGACCTCCGGCATGGGCCGCTTCGGCGCCGTCTTCGGCCCGTGGCTCGGCGGTCAGCTCCTCGCCTCCGGCAACGGCGACTGGGGCTTCACGGCCTTCGCGCTCACCGGCCTGTTCTCGATGGTGTTCATCGGCATCGCGTCGCTGCGCAAGGCGCCGCTGGCCGAGCGCCACGGCACGGACCGGCCGGTGCCCGCGGCCCACTGAACCGCGCCGCGCCCCGCGCCCGCCCCGTACGGGACCGGGCGCGGGGCGTCCTCGTACTACCCTTCCCGGGTGACACCACCCACGGAGCCCCAGGGCCGTCCGGCCAACCAGGGGCGCCGGGTCGCGGCCCGCAACCGGGCCGCCCTCATCACCGCGGCCCGCGAGGTCTTCGCCGAACAGGGCCTGACCGCACCGCTGTCCGCCGTCGCCCGCCGCGCCGGGGTCGGCCAGGGCAGCCTCTACCGGCACTTCGCCGACCGCGACGCGCTGGCCAGCGCCGTCCTGGACGAGAACGTCCGCCAGATCGAGGCGGCCGCCGACCGGCCCGCCCCGGACCTGGCGGACGTCCTGGGCGTGGTCACCTGGCACCTGACCCGGTCGACGGCGTTCGTCGACATGCTGCGGGTGCGCGGCGACGGGGAGCAGGCCCGCGCCCTGTCCGACCGGGTCCGCCGCGTCCTCGACCGGTGCCTGCCGCCCGGTCACCGGCTGACGGCCGACGACGTGATGCTCGCCGTCGCCATGGTCTCCGGCGCCGTCGCGGGACCCGCCCCGGCCGAGCGGGAGCGCCTGGCGCTGGCCGCCTGGCGACTGCTCGGCATCGAGGTGGGAGCGCTGCGGCCGCACGAGACGGCCGAGGACGCGTGACCGTCAGCCGCCGTTGGACTGGCGGATGCCCTTGCCCGGAGCGGTGAACCGGTAGACGAACCCGCCGTCGGTGCCGCTCACCGTCAGGTACGCCGTCCGGCCGCCCGGTGTGATCGCCACGTTGGTCGCCGACTGCAGGCCCGCCGCGTCCTTCGCGGGCACCTCCACCGTGGCGAGGCGCTCCCCGTACTTGCTGTAGACCGCCATGGCGGGGCGGCCGTGCAGCGCCTGGTAGACGTTGCCGTCGGCGTCCACGGCGAGGGAGTCGGTCTGCGCCAGGCCGCCGTCGACGTGGATGGCCTCGTGCTGCGAGGTCACCGCGGTCTTCGCGGCGTCGAGGAGCAGGTAGGAGACGGTGTCCTCGGTCAGCTCGCTGATCCACAGGCCGCGCAGCCCGGGGTCGAACATGATCCCGTTCGGGTGGGCCAGGCCGTCGGCGAGGACCGTGGCCTCCTTGCCGTCGCGGTCGATGCGCACGATGCGGCCCTTGGTGTCGCCGGGCTCCGTACCGTGCGAGTCGCTCACGTACAGGTTCCCTTCGGCGTCGAAGGCGAGATCGTCCGGCGTCATTTTCGACCCGTCGACCTCGCCGGAGAAGAGGGTCCGCGGATCCGAGCCGTCCACCTCGACGCCGACCACGGCGCCGGTGGCGAAGTCGGTCAGGTACAGCCGGCCGTCGTGGGGACTGAGCTGCGCGGACGTGTAGGCGCCCGTCCGGTCCGTGTAGACGCCCCGGTGCTCGCCGGTGGCGACGTCCACGGAGATGACCTTGGGCTCGCCCGGGGGTGCGGTCACGTCGACGACGTACAGGCTGCCGTCGTCGACGAGGACCGGTCCTTCCAGGAGCGTCATGCCGGTGGCCTCGTGGACGTCCGTCACGTGCGCGACCCGGGCGGCCCGGATGGTGCGGCCCTCGCCGGACGGCGCGGAGCCGGGGCCAGGGCCGGACACGGCGGTCTGCGTGCCGCATCCGGTCAGGGCGAGAAGTCCGGCGGCTGCCAGACCCATGAGGGCGCGGGGCGTGCGATGCGTGGTCATGCGGTGCTGTGCTCCTGCCTGTCGGGACGGTGCTGGACTGTGCGGGAGGGGCTGCCCGGTGCGGTGCGGTGCGGTGCGGTGCGGGACCGCCCGGGCCGGGGAGGCGGTCAGGCGGCCGACCAGCCGCCGTCCGAGGGCAGGATCGCGCCGTTGATGTTCACGGCGTCCCTGCTGAGCAGGAACGTGATCGAGGCGGCCAGCTCCTCGGCCATGGCCAGACCGGGGATCGCCACCCGCATCTTCGCGGTGCGGGCCGAGCCGTACGGGGCGGCGCCCGCCACTTGGATGCCGGTCGCGACGGCACCCGGCGCGACCGCGTTGACCTGCACGCCCGTGCCCGCGTACTGGTACGCCGACGACTTCGTCAGCCCGACCAGGGCGTGCTTGGACGTCGTGTAGGCGGCCCCGGCCGCCGAACCGCGCAGCGCGGCCTCGGACACGACGTTCACGATCCGGCCGCCGCCCGCGGCGAGCATCCCCGGCACGACGGCCCGCATCAGCCGCATCGGGCCCTCGACGTTGATGCGCAGGACGCGCTCCCAGATCGTGTCGTCGACCTCGTGCACCGCGGCGTCGTCGTCCATCACACCCGCGACGTTCGCGAGCCCGTCCACGGCGCCGCCCGCCGCGGCCAGCACGGCGTCGGCCGCCGCGGGCGCGGTGATGTCGGCCGTGACCGGCACGACCGCGTCGCCCAGCTCGGCGGCGAGGGCCCCGAGTCCGTCGGCGGAGACGTCGACCGCGACGACCCGGCCGCCCTCCCGGACGATGCGCGCGGTGACCGCCCGGCCGATGCCGGAGGCCGCGCCGGTGACGACGACGGTCTGCCCCTCGAACCGGCCGCCCGTGATCCGCTCGGCCCACGGCTGCGGCGTCCCGATCTCGACGCCCAGGTCCGGCACTTCGGCCGACGCGGCGGCGGCCGGGGGAGCGGTCGGCAGGCCCTCCGGGACCAGACCGGTCTCGGCCGCCGTGACCAGCGCGGTCACGAGCTCCGGCGGGAACTTCCCGCCGGACATCTTCACGAGCTGCTCCAACGGCAGGCCGAGTGCGGGCGCGAGGGCCTCCTCGGACTGCCCCTGGGAGGCCAGCAGACCGCGCAGCACCTGCCCGGCGGCGGGGTCCGCCAGCCAGTCGCGCAGCGGAGAGGCGGGGGTGAGGTTCGACATCGCGGGCCTTTCGTGCCGTGGGGGGTCGGGGCGGGCCGTACGAGCAGGGCCGCACCCCAACCGGACAAGGTTGTCCGGTTCTTGGGTTACGGTACCGGTGATCGCGCGAAAGGCTCCGCAAGGCCCCCACCCTTGCGCCGCGCGGACGCCGCGCGCCCTCCCCCCCCACGAGAGGAACCCGCCTCCATGACCCTGCCGCAGTGCGACAGTCCCCCCACCCCGCAGGAAGCCGCGGCGCTGCGCGAGCGCTATCGCGCCGAACGCGAGCGCCGGGTGCGGCCCGAGGGCCCGGGCCAGTACCGGGCCACCGACGCCGAGTTCGGCTGGTTCGCCGCCGACCCGTACGCCGGCGACGTCGCCGACCGCGCCCCGCTGCACGACGTGGTCGACGTCGCGGTCGTCGGCGGCGGCTTCGGCGGCATCCTCGCGGGCGCACGACTGCGCGAGCAGGGCGTGGCCACGGTGCGCGTCGTCGAGCAGGGCGGCGACTTCGGCGGCACCTGGTACTGGAACCGCTACCCCGGCATCCACTGCGACATCGAGTCGCACGTCTACCTGCCGATGCTCGACGAGACCGGCTACGTACCCGAGTGGAAGTACGCGCCCGGCGAGGAGATCCGCCGGCACGCGATGCGCATCGCCGAGCGGTCGGGACTGTACGAGCACGCGCTGTTCAGCACCGCCGTCACCGCCCTCACCTGGGACGAGCCCACCGCGCAGTGGATCGTCGCGACCGACCGGGGCGACGCGTTCCGCGCGACCCACGTGGTCACCGCGACCGGCACCCTCACCGAACCCAAACTCCCCGGCATCCCCGGCATCGAGGACTTCCGCGGCCACACCTTCCACACCTCGCGCTGGGACTACGGCTACACCGGCGGCGGCCCCGACGGCGGGCTCGTGGGCCTGAAGGACAAGCGGGTCGGCGTCGTCGGCACCGGTGCCACCGGCGTCCAGGTCGTCCCGATGCTGGCCGCGGACGCCGGTCACCTGTACGTCTTCCAGCGCACCCCGTCCTCCGTCGACGTCCGCGGCCAGCGCCGTACGACACCGGGCGACGTCGGCGCGGACCGGCCGGGCTGGTCGGCCGAACGGCGGGAGAACTTCCTGCGGATCGTCTCCGGCGAGCACGCCGGGCGGGATCTGGTCGCCGACGGCTGGACGGCGTCCGCGAGCCTGCTCGAGAAGCTGCTGCCCAGCTTCCGCCGCAACGGCGAGCCGGACTTCGAGGCCGCCTACGAGGCCGCCGACCACGCCACCATGAACCGGATCCGCGCACGCGTGGCCGCGGAGGTCACCGATGCCGCCACCGCCGCGGCCCTCCAGCCCTGGTACCGGTACGCGTGCAAGCGGCCCACGTTCTCCGACACCTACCTGCCCGCGTTCAACCGGGACAACGTCACCCTCGTGGACACCGCGGACTCGCACGGCATCGAGCGGATGACCGAGCGCGGGGTGGTCGTCGACGGGACGGAGTACGCGCTCGACTGCCTGGTGTTCGCCACCGGGTTCTCCGTCGGCGTCTCCGGCGTCACCTCCGGGCGGCTGCCCGTCACCGGCCGCGACGGCGTCCAACTGCTGCACGCGTGGGCCCGCGGCGGACCGCGGACCGTGCACGGATTCACCAGCCACGGGTTCCCGAACCTGATCCGGATGGGCTCCCTGCAGAACGCCAGCAGCGTCAACTTCACCCACGTCCTGGACGAGCAGGCCGTGCACGCCGCCGCACTGATCGCCGCCGCACTGGCCGAGGACGCCGTCCTGGAACCCACCCCCGAGGCCGAGGACGCCTGGCTCGACGTCTGCGCGCGGGACGCACCCGACCACGAGGCGTTCCACGCCGAGTGCACTCCGGGCTACTACAACCGCGAGGGCCGCGGCCGTCCGAACGGCCCCACCGCCTACCCGCACGGCGCCGTCGCCTTCCACGAACTGCTCCGCGACTGGCGCGCGAAGCACCTCGGCGAACTGCTCCGAAGCCCCGGGAAACCCTGATACGACACTGCTCCTGGGGGTCTACACGTATCTGTCCCGGCTCCTCCCCGGGTATGACACCCGCCGCCCGCTCCTACCGCAGGAGTGGGCGCGGAGTCGGGCTCAGAGGCTGACCTGAGGGGCCGGGCGGGCGGTGACGATAGAGGAACGATCCTGCCGACCCCCTGACGTGCACCGACGCACGGCGGGCGGTCGCTCCTGCCCCACGACCCCGACGGGAGCCCCTTTCGCCGTGGCTACGTTCCTCTACAAACTCGGGCGGCTGTCCTTCCGGCGCCGCCGCTATGTGGCGCTGTTGTGGGTGCTGCTGCTCGGCGGGATCGGCTTCGCGTCGTCGGCCGCACCCGCACCGCCCGCCGACTCCTTCTCCATGCCGGGCACCGAGTCGCAGAAGGCCTTCGACCTCCTCGACCAGAAGTTCCCGGCCGCCAGCGCCGAGGGCGCGACCGCCCGCGTCGTCATCCGCGCCCCCCAGGGCGAGAAGCTCACCGACCCGGCCCCCAAGGCCGACGTCCAGAAGCTGGTGACGGCCCTGGGCGACGGCCCGCAGGTCGCCTCCGTCGCCGACCCCTACAAGGCGAACGCCGTCAGCAAGGACGGCACCACCGCCTACGCCTCCGTCACCTACAAGGTCGCCGGCACCGAGCTGACCGACCAGGCGCACGAGGCCCTGACCAAGGCCACCGACGACGCGCGCGCCGAGGGCTTCACCGTCGAGACGGGCGGCGACGCCGTCGAGGCCGAGCAGGAGATGGGCGGCAGCGCCGAGCTCATCGGCATCGCGATCTCCGCGGTCGTCCTCATCATCACCTTCGGCTCGATGGTCGCCGCGGGCATGCCGCTGCTGACCGCCATCATCGGCGTCGGCATCGGGGTCTCCGGCATCGCGGCCCTCGGCAGCGTCCTCAACCTGTCCAGCACCACGTCCACGCTGGCCACGATGATCGGCCTCGCCGTCGGCATCGACTACGCCCTGTTCATCGTCTCCCGCTTCCGCGCGGAGATGGCCGAGGGACGGGAACCCGAGGAGGCGGCGGGCCGGGCCACCGGCACGGCGGGTTCCGCGGTCGTCTTCGCCGGACTCACCGTCATCGTCGCCCTCACCGGCCTGTCCGTCGTCAACATCCCGATCCTCACGAAGATGGGCCTCGCCGCCGCGGCGACCGTCGCCATCGCCGTGGTCATCGCGCTCACCATGATCCCGGCGCTGCTCGGCTTCGCCGGCCGCAAGGTGCTGCGCCGCAAGGACCGCAAGAAGCCCGCGCCCGCCCAGGGCGCGCACGGGGGCAAGCCGAACCTCGGCACGCGCTGGTCGAGCTTCGTGCTGCGCCGCCCGGCCGCCGTCCTGCTGGCCGGCGTCCTCGGCCTCGGCGCGATAGCGGTCCCGGCCACCAGCCTGGAACTGGGCCTGCCCGACGAGGGCACGTCGGCGCCGGACACGACGCAGCGCAAGGCGTACGACATGCTGTCCGAGTCGTTCGGCGCGGGCTTCAACGGCCCGCTGATGGTGACCGTCGACGGCAAGGGCGCGGCCGCCGCCGCGAAGACGGTCGGCGACTCGCTCGCCAAGGTCGACGGCGTCGCCGCGGTCGCCCCCGCACAGGTCAACCAGGCCGGTGACACCGCGATCATGACGGTCGTCCCGACCACCGGGCCCAGCGACCACGAGACCGAGGAACTGGTCAAGACGATCCGCGCCGAGGCCACGGCCTGGGAGGCGGACACCGATTCCGACGTCCTGGTCACCGGCCAGACGGCCATGACGATCGACTTCTCGCAGACCCTGAACGACGCCCTCGTGCCGTATCTGCTGCTCGTCGTCGGCCTGGCCTTCCTGCTCCTGATGCTGGTCTTCCGCTCGATCCTGGTGCCCCTCAAGGCGGCGCTCGGCTTCCTCCTGTCGGTGGCGGCGGCGCTCGGCGCCGTGGTCGCGGTCTTCCAGTGGGGCTGGCTCGCGGACATCGTGGGCGTCGACCAGCCGGGCCCGATCATGTCGATGATGCCGATCTTCATGATCGGCGTGGTCTTCGGTCTCGCCATGGACTACGAGGTGTTCCTCGTGACCCGGATGCGGGAGGCCTACGTCCACGGGGCGCGCCCCGGCGAGGCCATCGTGACCGGTTTCCGGCACGGCGGCCGGGTCGTCGGCGCCGCCGCGGTCATCATGATCAGCGTCTTCTCCGGCTTCATCATGGAGAACAACGACATGATCAAGATGATGGGCTTCGGCCTCGCCGTCGCCGTCCTCTTCGACGCGTTCGTGGTCCGGATGGCGATCGTGCCCGCGGTCATGGCCCTGCTCGGCAAGTCGGCCTGGTGGCTGCCCCGCTGGCTCGACAAGCTGCTGCCGAACGTCGACGTCGAGGGCGAGAAGCTGCACAAGAGCCTGACCCCGGCGCCGACCGCGCAGGACGACCGCGAACTGGAGTCCGTCCGCGGCTGAGGTCTCGCCACCCCGCGCACAGGGGCCCGCTCCGGTCACCGGAGCGGGCCCCTTCGTCATGAGCGGCGGCCACGTCGGACACACCCGCACAGTGTCGTGACCGCCGCCTGGACGCGCGCCGTCGAGCCGCGTCCACCGTCCTCAACCGCCCTACGCACACCGGGGTGACGGCCGGCCCACGGCCACCGCTCGGACGGTCGTCCGGTCGATCGCCTGTACCCGGCGAGCCGGGTCCTCGCTCACCCGGCGAGCGCCCCGGCGGTGACGGACTCGACGACCTTGCGCACGGCGCCGTCCGGCGGTTCCTCGTCGCGGCCCGCGAACAGCAGATGGGCCGTCCCGATCAGGGAGAGCGCGAGCATCTCGGCGTCGGCCCCTGGCACGATCCGGCCCAGCTCCCGCTCCGCCCGCAGATATCCGGTCAGCGCGGCCGTCGCCTGCACCAGCACCGGCACCCCCGGCTGCCCCGCCGCGCGCAGCCTGGCCCGCAGCCCGTCGCGGAAGGTGACGAGGCCGACCATCGACACGGCGACCGGCGTGAACAGCTCCGTGAGCGCGTCCGTGAGGTGGTCGACGACGTCCCCCGACCCCGCGGACGTCCGCAACGCCCCGGCCAGCGCGTCGATCCTGCCCACGCGGTCCAGCACCAGCTCGGCGAGGAACGCGTCGAAGTCCGTGAAGTGCCGGTGCAGCACGCCCTTCGCGCAGCCCGCCTCGGCGGTGACCGCCCGGCTCGTCAGCGCCGCCGCGCCGTCCCGCAAGAGGACTCGCTCGGCCGCGTCGAAGAGCTGTCCCCGCACGTCCCGTAGCGCCACACCGGTCGGCACCTGCGCATCTCCTTCGTCGACTGGGGCAACCGTAGACGAGTGGGCAGGTGCCCACTAGGGTGGGCGCATGCCCACTCAGTCACGTACGCCCGCCGAAGAGCCGCACAGGGCCCGCCACATGGCCGAGTCCTTCGGCGCCGACCCCGAGCGCTACGACCGGACCAGGCCCCGCTACCCCGACGCCCTGGTGCGCCGGATCGCCGATGCCGCGCCGGGCCCCGCCCTCCTCGACGTCGGCTGCGGCACCGGCATCGCGGCCCGCCAGTTCCGGGCGGCCGGCTGCACCGTCCTCGGCGTCGACGCCGACCCGCGGATGGCCGCCTTCGCGCGGGCCGGCGGGCTCGACGTCGAGGTGTCCGGCTTCGAGACGTGGGACGCCGGGGGCCGCACCTTCGACGCCGTCGTCGCGGGACAGACCTGGCACTGGATCGACCCGGTCGCGGGCGCCGCGAAGGCCGCCGACGTGCTCGGGCCCGGCGGCCGCATCGCCCTGTTCTGGAACGTGCACCGGCCCGACCCCGACCTCGCGGCGGCCTTCTCGGCCGCCCACCTCGCGGCGCTGCCCGACGCCCCGCGCAACCCGTGGGCCCGCGCCACCCTCGACGCGTACGGCCCGATCCTCGCCGCGGTGGCCGACGGGCTGCGCGCCGACGGCTCCTTCGACGCACCGGAGGAGTGGCGCTTCGACTGGGAGCGGACCTACACCCGGGACGCGTGGCTGGAGCAGATGCGCACCAGCGGCGAGGCCGGCCAGTACGCGCCGGAGCGGCTGACGGCCCTGCTGACGGGCACCGGCGCAGTGATCGACGCGCTCGGCGGCACGTTCACCATGCCGTACACGGCCGTGGTCGTCACCGCGACGCGGTCCGTCCCCGCCTGACTGTCAGTGCCGGGTGCTATCCCTGGAACACGACAGGCGAACACCAGGTACCCATGACGGAGGAGTCATCATCCAGGACGGTCGACACCGGCGTTCCGGGCAGGACCTGTGCGTGCGGCGGCACCCGGAGACACAGGTCGAGTGCCTCCTCGCCGACACGCACTACCCGCGCCCGCACTACGCGCTGGACGGGACGACGTGGCACGACGGCCTGTGCGGCACCTGCCACGGCAGCGGGAGCCGGGACGGCGAGGTCTGCGGCGCCTGCCACGGCGGCGGGTTCTGCCTGCTGGAGATCGAGATCGAGGAGGACTGAGCCCCGGCTCCCCGCCGGCGGCGGGGAGCCGGGGCCGGCCGGTCCGTGGATCAGTCCGTGTACACCTCGGCGCGGTCCACGCTCACGAACGCGGCGCCGGCCGACGCGTTGCGCTCCCCGGTCACCCGGACCCGCAGCGTGTGCGGGCCGTTCGCCAGGCGCGGGCTGAGGTACTGCAGGGTCTCGCCGGTGCGGATCGCCCCGTAGAAGTCGACCCGCTGCTCGGGCCCGCCGTCGACGCTGATCGCGGCGATCCCGTTGCCGGTGTCCTTCACCGACAGCAGCGCGATCCGGGTGCCGGTGAAGCTGAACGTCGCGGTGTTGCCCGCCCGGTCGCTCCAGTGGTCGTCGCTCCAGAAGCACTGCGCCGCGCAGCCGGTGCCGGAGTTCCAGGTGCCCGTGTACGCGACGGACCCCGAACCGCTGGAGCGGCCGTCGTCGTTGATCCAGTGGTTCCCCGATCCGGGGTCGCCGGAGGGCAGGTTCTGGGTGGCGCCCATGGCGAGCGGCGTGCCGAGGTTCGGGCTGCCGTCCGCGTTCCACGTGATCTTCTGGGCGCGGGTGGTGCGGTTGTCGTACGTGTACGTCGACGTGGTCTTCGCGTGGTAGATCAGCCAGTCCTCCTTGCCGTCGGGGGACGTGAAGAAGGCGTGGTGGCCCGGGCCGAACACGCCCCGGTCGTCGGCGCGGGAGAAGACCGGGCCGGAGCGCTGCCTCCAGTTGCCGGGGACCAGCGGGTCGGCGCCGTTCGGCAGCGACATCATCCACACCTGGTAGTCCGGCTTGCCCGTGTCGCAGGTCGAGTACGTCATCCACGTACGGCCGTTGCGGTTCAGGAACTCGGGCCCCTCGCGGACCTCGGGGCAGCCGCCCGCCGCGTCGATCGCGACCGCGTCGCCCGAGACCGTGTACGGGTTGGACATCGGCGCGATGTTGAGGCCGTTGTGCTGGTAGGGGTTGATGCCGCTGTAGGCCAGGTAGAGGCGGCCGTCGTGCTGCAGGATGCCCGGGTCGATGGCGAAGTCGTTCGCGTGGTTGGGCGGGGTGAGCTTCGCCTTGAAGTGGTACGGACCCGCCGGGTCGTCGCGCTCCGACTCCAGGACGTAGAGCCGGTGGTGGTCGTCCGTGCCGTCGTCGGCCGTGTAGTAGAGGTACCAGCGGTTGCCGAAGCGGTAGAACTCCGGCGCCCAGATGTGCTGGTTGCGGGAGGCCTCGGTGTCCGTCCAGACCGTGATCGGGTCGGCGTCCAGCAGCGTCGCCAGGGACGGCGAGCGCCACATCCGGATGCTGTCGCCCTGGGTGGTGGTGAGGTGGTAGGCCCCGTTCGCGTAGGCCAGGAACGGGTCGGGGCCCGTGTTGAGCGGATTGCGGAAGGTGGTGGAGGCGGCGGCCGGTGCCGGCTTCTGCGCGGCGGCCTGGGGTGCGACGAGCAGACCGACGAGCAGGGCGAGCAGTGCGGTGACGAGGGCGGTACGGGGCCGTGCACGCATGAGCGGCTCCTTACATCGATGTAAGTCCCACGGCTTCAGGACGGTAGGGAAGGGAGACGGAGGTGTCAACGAGGCGCCAGGGGCGGCGGGTCGGCCACCCGGCGGGATCCCGGTCTCACTGGCCGCCGAGACCCGTGGTGGCCACCGACTTGACGATGTGCCGCTGGAAGAACATGAAGACCACGACGAGCGGCAGCGCGGCGAGCACGGCCGAGGCCATCGACTGCGCGTACTGGACGCCGTACGCGTCCTTCACCGACGTGATGCCGACGGGCAGCGTCATCAGGGACGGGTCGGACGTGGACACGAACGGCCACAGGAAGTTGTTCCACGCGCCGATGAACACGAAGATCGCGACGGCCGCGAGCATCGGCCGCGACAGCGGCAGCAGCACCGACCAGAAGATCCGCCAGTGCCCCGCGCCGTCGATCCTGGCCGCCTCCTCCAACTCCCTGGGCAGCGAGTCGAAGTGCTTCTTCAGGATGAACACCATGACGGGCGCGACCGTCTGCGGCAGGATCACCGCCGCGTACGTGTCGAGCAGGTGCAGCGTCAGCATCTGCTGGAACCACGGGACGATCAGGATCTGCGGCGGCACCAGGACGGCCGCGACCGTGAGCACGAACAGCCACCGCCGGCCCGCGAACAGCGTGCGCGAGAAGGCGTATCCGGCCATCGCGGAGACCAGTACGGTGATCACGGTGACGGCGGCCGCGATGAGGAAGCTGTTGAGCATCCACAGCGGCAGGTCGCCGCGCTCCCACACGGTGCTGAACGCCGTGAACGTGAGGCCGTGCTCCGGCCACAGCCAGTGCAGCGGATCGCTGGCGTCCTGCTCCGACTTGAGCGCGGTGAGCACCGCCCACGCCATCGGCAGCAGCCACACCACGGCCCCGATCGCGAGCACGGCGAGGGCCAGGACGCGCGTGGTCCTGCCCGCCCCGAGCGTCAGGTTCGTCCGGGTCCTGGCCGGGCGCGGCGGGCGTCCGAACGGCCTTACGGGAACGGCGCGTCGAGGCGCCGACGAGGTGCGGACGGGGGTCTCGGTGGAGGTCATGGTCACTTCTCCCGGCGGCGGAGTGCGAAGAACTGGGCGGCGGAGGCGAGGACGACCAGGGCGAAGAAGATGTAGCTGATCGCCGAGGCGTAACCGAGCCGGTAGCCGGTGAAGCCGACGTCGTAGACGTACTCGACGACCGGGCGCGTGGAGTTGTTCGGGCCGCCCTTCGTCATCAGGTACACCTGGTCGAAGACCTTCAGGGACGCCAGGACCTGCAGCACCGTGATCACGACCGTGATCCGGCTGAGCTGCGGCAGCGTGATCGACCACAGCCGGCGCCAGGCCCCGGCGCCGTCGATGGCCGCCGCCTCGTACAGGTGGTCGGGGACCGACTGGAGCGCGGCCAGGTAGAGCAGGAAGTTGAAGCCGACCGTCCACCACAGCGTGGTGAGGGCGATGGCCCACATGGCCACCGACTCGTCGCTGAGCCAGGCGTACTGGGTCAGGCCGAGGGCGTCCAGGAGGTGGTTGTAGAGGCCGAGGTCCGGCTGGTACAGCCAGATCCACAGCAGGCCGACCACACCGACCGGCAGCAGGTACGGCGCGAAGAACGCGAGCCGCCACACCCACTGCCCCGGCAGTCCGGTGTGCACCAGGAGCGCCATGCCGAGCGCCACCACGACCAGCGGGACCGTCGACAGGACGGTGAACCAGACGGTGTGGCCGAGCGCCCGCCACATCTCCGCGTCCCGGAACGCCTCGGTGAAGTTGTCGAGGCCGATGAACGACGGGGCGTGCGCCGACAGGGCCCGGTCCGTGAGGCTCATCCACAGCCCCTGGCCCAGCGGCCAGACCATGAACACCGCGAACAGGACGAGGAAGGGGAGCGCGAAGAGCAGACCGGGGGAGAACAGCCGCCGCAGCGCCGGGAGCCCCGGCCTGGGCGAGGCGTGGGGAGAGGACATCGTCGTGCCTCCTGCGAGGTGGTCGCGGCCGGTCAGGCCGGGCTGGGCTTGGCGAGGAAGGTGTTCAGGCGCCGCACCATCGCGCGCGCCGCACGGTCCGGGGCGAGACCGTCGAGCAGGGCCTGCTGGAGGACCTGCGACATGGCGTTCTGGAAGTCGGAGCCCGCGCCCGCGAACCACACGGCGGGGTCGAGGACGACGTGGTCCGCCGCCGACTTGTAGTGCTCCTGCGGCAGCAGGGCGGCGTACTCCGGGGTGCGGGTGATCGGCTCGTACGCCGGGATGTGACCGGCCGTCGCCCAGATCTGCCCCGCCTTGAGGAGCGCCGCGATCGCCTGGTGCGTGCGCCGCCGGTGGTCCTCGTCGGGGTGCTCGCGGTGCGGCAGCACGAACGAGTGCGAGTCGGCGTACACGGCCGGGGTGCCGAAGACGGTCGGCATGGGCGCCGCGCCCACGTTCTTGTCCGCCGCCCGGAACGTGCCGAGCTCCCACTCGCCGGACAGGATCATCGCGGTCTGCCCGTTGGTGAACGAGGCGAGTCCCGCCGCGTAGTCCAGGCGCTTGGGGTTCGCCCGGCCGTCGACCAGCTTGGCCATGAACGCGATGACCTCGGCCATCCGGTCCACGTCCACCTCGGCGGGACCGCCCGCCGGCAGCGTGAACGCGCCGCCCGTCTGCCGGTACAGGCCGTAGAACAGCCGCCAGCCCTGGGCCGTGTCCGTGGCGTAGCCGAAGGCGATGCCCTGCTTGCCGGACGCCTTCGCCAGCTCCCGCCCCGCGGCGAGGAACTTGTCGGGCGACGAGAACGCGTCCGCGTCGAGCGTGCCGTCCTTCGTCAGCAGTCCGGCCTTCCGCACCGGCTCCGGATGGAAGAAGACGATGAACGGGTGGGTGTCCAGCGGGATCGCGTACGTGCGGCCCTCGTACTGGGTGCGTGACCACACGGCGTCGGCGAAGTCGCTCCTGCGGACGCCGAACTCGGCCAGCAGGTCCAGGTCCCACGGGTCCACGAGACCGGTCGGCGCGTAGCCCGCGAGGCGCGACAGGTGCGCGACCGCGACGTCCGGGCCGCGCCCGCCGGCCGAGGCCATGGCGAGCTTCGTGTAGTACGGGGTGCCCCACTCCAGGACCGTGCGCTCGATGCGCGTGCCCGGCATGTCGGGCCGGGCCTTGCGCACCATGTCGTTGAGCAGGCCGCCGTCGGCCCCGCTGAACAGGTCCCACAGGCGCACGGTCGAGTCGCCGGCCGCGAGCGCGCTGCCGCAGCCGCTCAGCGCTCCGGCGCCGAGGACCGCGGCCCCGGCACCGAGCGCGGCCGTCAGAGCGCGTCGTCTGGTGAGTGCGGGGCGACCGACGGAGGCGGGTGTGCCGGTCATAGGGCTCTCCTTACATCGATGTAATACGCGGATGGGGGCAGGCGGTCGAGGGCCGGACTACTCGGCGTCCTCGAACGCGGCCGGGCGCAGCTGGGCCCGGCGCAGCACGGTGGTGTCGACCTTCTCGGTGCGGTCGAAGCGGTACACGCCGTTGCGCTCCTGGAAGACGTCCGTGAGCTGGGTGTAGCAGTAGCCGAACATGTCCGGGTCCTCGAGCAGCACGCCCGTCAGGCCGGTGAAGCGCTCGACGAACTCCTCGGCGGTGCGCGGCCGTTCGCCGTACCCCCAGGAGGCGTCGCGCTCGTCGCCCGCCGCGTCGGCCGCCTCGGGGTCCCACCAGATGCCGCCGAACTCGGAGCAGAAGTACGGCTGACCGCGGTACGGAACGGACCAAGTGCGGCCTTCGGGGCCGGAGTTGACGTGCGGCCTGTCCTGCGCGAGGCCGTGCATCACCTTGGCGAAGGCGGCCGGGTCCTGCTCGTAGCAGTGCGAGTCGTACACGTCCGTCTCCAGCACCCGGTGCGCGTACCCCGACGCGTCGATCACCGGACGGGTGCCGTCGGCCTGCTTGGTGGCCAGGAACATGGCCCGCGTGACGTCGTCGAGCTGGGTGATCCGGTCGTGCAGGTTCTGGTACGTCTCGTTGAGCGGGCACCAGCCGACGATCGCCGGGTGCGAGTAGTCCCGCTCGACGGCCTCCAGCCACTGCGCGACGTACGAGGCGTCGGGGCGCTGGTTGTCGTCGCGGGCGCCGACCTCGCAGCCCCAGTCGCCGAACTCGCCCCAGACCAGGTAGCCCAGCCGGTCCGCGTGGTACAGGTACCGCTCCTCGAAGACCTTCTCGTGCAGCCGGGCCCCGTTGAAGCCCGCGGCCAGGCCGAGTTCGATGTCGCGGACGAGCGCGGCGTCGGTCGGCGCGGTCATCAGGCCGTCCGGGTAGTAGCCCTGGTCGAGGACGAGGCGCTGGAAGACCGGCTCGCCGTTGAGGAGGAGCCGCTTGCCGTCGACGGCGACCGAGCGCAGGCCCGCGTAGGACGTGACCCGGTCCACCGGCGCGCCGTCTGCGTCGACGACGTCGAGCGCGAGGTCGTACAGGTGCGGGTCGGCCGGCGACCACGCCCGCAGCCGGTCCTCGGGCACGGTGAGCGCCAGCCGGGGGCTCAGGCCGAGGTCGGCGCGGGTCTCGGCGCTCACCACGGTGCCGTGCTCGTCCGACAGCGTGGCGCGGACGCGGTGCCCCGGCGCGTTGCGGCTCAGCGGCAGCTCCAGGAAGAACGAGCCGGAGGCCAGGTCCGGGGTGATCCGCGGCCGCTTCAGGGCGACGCTCCGCGGCACCGGCTCCAGCCACACCGTCTGCCAGATGCCGGTCGTCCGGGTGTAGTGGCAGTGCGAGTTGGCGTACCAGGTGGCCTGCTTGCCGCGGGCCTGCGGGCCGTGCCGGGTGTCACGGGCCCGTACGACGAGCGTCAGCTCCTCGCCGGCGGCGGCCACTTCGCCGAGGTCGGCGGTGAACGGCGTGAAGCCGCCGCGGTGCCGCGCCACCTCGACGCCGTTCGCCCACACCGTGGTGTCCTGGTCCACCGCGCCGAAGTGCAGCAGCACCCGGCTGTCGTCCCACTCGGCGGGCACGGTGACCGTGCGGCGGTACCAGACGGCCTCCAGGAAGTCGGTGTCCCCGACCCCCGAGAGCTCCGACTCGGGACAGAACGGCACCACGATGCTGCCGGTCAACTCGCGCTCCCGCAGGCCGCGTTCGAGGCCGGTGTCGGAGCGGTCGATCTCGAACTGCCAGACGCCGTTGAGATTGAGCCAGGCCTCGCGGACGAACTGCGGGCGCGGGTACTCGGGCCGGGGCGTGGTGGCGGGGGTGGGGACAGGCATGGGACTCCTTGCCGCACGGGGTGTCGCGGGAACGCGTGGACGAGCGTCAGCAACGCGGTGCTGATCGGTGCGCGCCCATGGCACCATGAGGATTACATCGATGTAAATGTGCGGGACGGTCAAGGATCCGCCCCGAAACCGATTCGTGATGGTCGATACGATCGCGGGTGGCAGACGGAAGGAATGGACAGCGTGGCGGCCAGACCCAGGATCAAGGACGTGGCGGAGTACGCGGGTGTCTCGCCCAAGACGGTCTCCAACGTGATCAACAACTTCGAGCACGTCTCGGACCGGACCCGCGAGACGGTGAAGGAGGCCATCGAGGCGCTCGGCTACCGGGTCAACATCGCGGGCCGGCAGCTCCGCCAGGGCCGCACCGGCATGATCACCCTGGCGGTCCCCGAACTGGACGTCGCCTACTTCGCCGAGCTGGCCAAGCACGTGATGGCCGAGGCGGACCGGCGCGGACAGACCGTGCTGCTGCACCAGACGAACGGGGTGCGCGAGCGGGAACTGGCGGCGCTGCACGGCTTCGACGCCCAGTTCACCGACGGAGTGATCCTCAGCCCGCTCGCCCTGCACCCCCGTGACGTGGCCACCAGGGACCGCAGGCTCCCCGTGGTCCTGCTCGGCGAGCGGCCCGCCGAGGGCAGCACCGACCACGTCGCCATCGACAACGTCGCCGCCGCGCGCGAGGCCACCGCGCACCTGCTGTCCCGCGGCCGGCGCCGGATCGCCGTCGTGGGCGGGACGGTGCGGGGCCCGCAGGGCACGGACCGGCTGCGCACCGACGGCTACCGCGAGGCGCTGAAGGAGGCCGACCTCCCCTTCGACAGCGACCTCGTGGTGCCGGTGGACGCGTTCCACTGGCGCGACGGCGCCCGGGCCGCGGCCGCCGTGCTGGACGCGGACCCCCGCCCGGACGCGCTGCTGTGCCTCAACGACCACCTCGCCCTGGGTGCGTTGCGCGCCCTGTACGAGCGGGGCGTGAGCGTGCCGGGCGAGCTCGACGTGGTGGGCTTCGACGACATCGAGGCGTCACGGTTCAGCGTGCCGAGCCTGACGACGGTGGCCCCCGACAAGCGGGAGATCGCCCGGGCCGCGGTGGCGCTCCTGCTCGACCGGGTCGACGATCCGGACGCGAGCCCGTTGCAGGACTACGTGGTCGGGCACGAGATCATCGTGCGGGAGAGCACGGGGGGTTGACCGGGGCCGGGTGGCGGGGCCGGCTCGGGTGGCCGAAGTGACGGGGGCGACCGGCGTGACCGCAGTGGCGGGCTGGTCCGCCGCCCGGCGGAGGCCCGGTGAACATCCCGCCGCCGAATGTGAACGCGCTGTCGAAGTGCCCCCGTGCGCACACTGGCGCCCCATAGGGTGCGGACGTGCGAAGTGCGACAGACGGAACGAAGCGGGTCACGGGGCGTCAGGCGCGGCGCAGGTACGGGAGTTCGGGGCTCGTCGCCCTGCTGCTCCTGACCGGGTGCAGTGCCGCCGGGTCCGGTGACGGAGGCGGCGGAGCGGACGGGGCGGGGAGCGGCGGGCCGTCCGCGTCGGCGAGCGGGGCCGCCGGGCCGGCGGCGGGCACCGGAACGCTCCCGGGCCTGCCGACGGTGGGCAGGGCCCGCACGGAACTGGCCGATCTCAAGGTGGCGCCCCACGGCTCCATGTCCGGCTACAGCCGCGCCCGGTTCCCGCACTGGGCCGAGCAGGGCGACGACTGCAGCACCCGCGAAGTCGTCCTGGAGCGGGACGGCAAGGACGTCGAGCGGGACGCCGCGTGCAAGCCCGTCTCCGGGACCTGGGTCAGCGTCTACGACGGAAAGACCTTCACCGACGCCGGTGACCTCGACATCGACCACACCGTGCCGCTGGCCAACGCCTGGCGGTCCGGCGCCGACTCCTGGACCCAGGAGCAACGCAAGGCGTTCGCCAACGACTTGACGCACCCTCAACTCCTGTCGGTGTCCGCCTCGTCGAACCGGTCCAAGGGCGACCAGGGCCCCGACGAGTGGCAGCCGCCGGTCAAGACGTACTGGTGCGCCTACGCCCGCTCCTGGGTGGCGGTGAAGTCGACGTACGAACTGACCGTGACCGACGCGGAGAAGGACATGCTCGACCGGATGCTGGGCACCTGCTCCGCATGACCGACGACGCACGGGACGAGCGGATCGAGGGAGCGGTGCGGGCCGGGCCCGGCGGCGCCATGACCGACGAGGTCGGGGTCATCACCGGTGACGTCACCGTCGTCACGGCCCGCCGCGCGGACGGCGCCGCCCACGTCGCCGTCCAGTACACCGGCGCCGACGAGTGGTACACGCTCACCGGCAGCCCGGTGCCGGTGCCGCCCGGCGGTCTCGGGGCGCTCCACGACGAGGTGCTGCGGCGCGTGCGGCGCGGGGGAGCGGCCGAGGTGCCCCCGCAGCCCGACGACGGCTGACGCCCGGCCGGGCATCACCGGCGAAGCGACCGCCGACGGTCGACGCACCGCGGCGGAGCTGACCGCACCCCGCCTACTGCGTCCGGTGGACTGCGGGCGGCACACCGGCGACGTCGCCCGGAAGAGCCCGGTCCATTTTGCGACAGTCGGTCAATGCGATGGGCGGGACGCGTAGGGAGTGCGGCGGCGCTGCTGGCGGCAGTCGTGGCCGGGGCCGGGCCGGGTCATGC
>NZ_JASERH010000147.1:0-102148 GCF_030766975.1 Streptomyces sp. KL116D
CGAGTTGAGGCCTTGACCCAAGGCCGGGTAGTTAGCGTTTCCGCAGGTCAAGCAGGGGATCCGTCATCTGCGTGATTGCCGTGTAGCGGCCACGCATAAGCGATCGGTCTTGGCGTGGCGGTGGTTGCTGGCTCGTCTGAGCAGCTCCACAGACTCCTCGATGTAGAGCACGCGGATGCCATCGTCGCCCGCACCGAAATGGCAGATTCTGATCGAGCGTCGCAACACGTGATCATTCCAGTGTTGCGACGAGCTTATGGAAGAGCTCCGCGGGCGTATGCCAGCCAAGCACCTTGCGGGGGCGGTCGTTGAGTTCGGCCGCGACGGAGGCGAGGTCCTCGGCGCTGTGGATCGACAGATCGGTGCCCTTGGGAAAGTACTGCCGCAGCAGTCCGTTGGTGTTCTCGTTCGAGCCGCGCTGCCAGGGACTGGCCGGCTCGCAGAGGTAGATCGGGATACCGGTGGAACGGGTGAATTCGTCATGCCGACCCATCTCGCTGCCTTGATCCCAGGTCAGCGACCTGGCGAGTTCAGTGGGGGACGAGGCAAAGGCGTGCACCAGAGCGTCGCGGACGTGCTCGGCGCCTTTGCCGTCGGGCAGGTGCAGGAGTTTAACGTAGCGGGTGGCGCGGTCAACCAGGGTCCCGATGGCGGAGCGGTTGCCCCGGCCGACGATGAGGTCGCCTCCCCAATGCCCGGCCACCGACCAATCGTCGACCTCGTCGGGGCGCTGGCTGATCAGGGTGCCGGGGTCGATGAAGCGGGTGGCACGCTCATCAACGCGGCGTCGACGGCGTCGACCGTACCGGCCGGTGCGGAGCACGCCGGGCTTGCGCTCCAGGCCGGCACGGTGCGGCAGGCAAATCGCCTGGTAGATGGTCTCGTGCGCCAGGTGCCGATCCGGCTCGTCGGGGAATGCCGAGCGCAGCACCCGGCTGATCTGCTCCGGACCCCAACGCCGGTCCAGGTGCTGCTGGATGAACTGCTTCAGCTCCGGATCGCGCCGTATCTTGCCTTCCTTCGAGCGTGCCCGGCGCACGGAGGTCCGCCGCTGGGCCTGGAACGGGTGGTACTTGCCGGTGCGCGGACAGCGGTTGCGGCGTACCTCACGGCTGATCGTGGCCGGGTCGCGGCCGAGCTCGCGCGCGATCCCCCGCAGAGACTTCTTCTCACGCAGCAAGTCCGCGATGGTGATCCGCTCGTCCTCGGACAAGTACCGCGGTGAGACAGCGTCGGCGGCCCGCTCCTCGGTGATCGGCGGATAGAAGTGCTCGCTTCCCGCCCGATTGACGATCTTCCGTCCGTACCGCCACCGCTGCCCTCGTCTTGCGATGGATACCTACCTCGCGGCACGCGGCCGAGATACTCATTCCCTGCGCCATGAGGCGAAGGAATTGATCACGCTTCTCCGCCAGCGGGGCAGGTCCACGCTTCCGACGGTTCCGGCGCGGCTGGGTCATCGCAACCTCCCTCAGGGGCAGGTGTTGCAACGAGATCTAGAACCCAAGCTCCCAAACGGGGCCATCGCTCATCCATGAAGCCACCCCAGTGACCGTCGGCTCGGGGCGCTGAACCCGGCAGGCCTGGAACAGATGCGCGCCCGGCGTTCCAAATCATGGCGGCTCGAACACTACGGGCCGTCTCCGCCCCTCTCGCTGGCCTGCGTCGAACACATGGGTAGGGTCGTGGTACCCGAGGTGGAGAGGTAGCCGCATGGACCCCGAGATCGTGATCGCGCAGACGACGAGTGACGACGAGGAGCAGGCGAAGAGTCTCGCCCGAGGCGCTGTTGAGAGCAAACTGGCGGCGGGCGTTCACATCGATGCGCCCATCACCGCCTTCTACTGGTGGCAGGGGAAGGTCGAGGCGGCTCAGGAGTGGCGGATCTCCTACATGACGTCGGCGGATCGCCTCCCCGCGCTTGAGGCATGGCTGCACGAGAGGCACTCGTACGACGTCCCCAGTGGGTCACGCTGCCTGTGACCGGAGGGTCGGAGGCGTACTTGTCCTGGGTCGTCGACGAGACGCGTCCGCAGTAGAGGGCACCACCGCAGCGCCCTGCTCTTACCGAGCCTGTGCGCTTGGACGCTTCACAGCGTCGCGAATGTCAGCATATGGCTGGCCAGATCATGCTCGGTGTCGGGGAGCCGGGCAGCGATGGCCTGCGCCCGCTGACGGCCCATGGTGTTGGGCTTCGACTCTGCCGCTACTGCGAACTGGTGCGCGACGTGAGCCCCGCGGTCTACGTCGCCGCCGCGCAGAAGTGCGGACGCCAGGTCCCCCAGGACGACCACACCGGACTCGGGTAGTTCACCGCCGAGGCGTTCGACTGCGGAGTCGGCCGTGGCCGTCAGCTCCTGACAGCTGAGTTCGCCGTAGACCGAGAGGGTTAAGGAATCCATTCGGTACGGCGTTACGAAGCGGACCCACGCCTGCTCGCTCGCATGGTCGGCGAAGTCGTAGGCGAACCTGGCCTGGTCCAGCGCGCGAAGGGCGGCAGCGTCATCGCCTGACTGAGCGGCCTCCTCCGCATACCGGCCCAGGGCCCACGCTGCGGCGGTTGCATTACCGCGTCCGCGTACGTCCTGAGCTGCCTGCGAGAGCATCTCCAGCGCCTTCGTGGGGCTAGGGGCACCGTAGCTCGCGTAGCCCAGCGCCAGAGCGCGTAGAGGGGGATGACCAGCCTTCTTCGCGCACTCCAGAGGTCACTCCGTAATAGGAAGTGGCCTTGTCGTGCTCGCCGAGGTCCCAGGCGAGCCACCCAGCAGGAGCGGCAGTCTGCCCCGGCCGCGATGGTCAGGGCTCGCTCGTGGGCTCCGGCGCGGGGAAGGGCTGCGGTGATCGCGTCCAAGTGCGCCTCGACGCGGGACTGCAGGCTGAGCGCGCTCTCGTTCAGCTCGTCCACGTGCAACCGGGCCGCATGATCAATAAGCACCCCCGCGGACTCAGGGTCGATCTTGGAACCCTTGCTGAGTGCGTAGGCCAGCCGGCCCGCCCACGGCTCGGCAGCCGCAGCCGCACCGACGACTGCGCCTCCCAGCGGCGTTCGGCGTTTCATGTCGTCAGATCCTCCGCCTCGGCCTTGTTCTTCTCTCGCCGCCTGGCGCGGGCGGCTTTCGCTTCGCTGCAGCAGCGGCTCCAGCAGGGACGCCACAGAGCCAAAGCGATGTTCCCCAGGGTGTGGTCCGTCGGAACGTTCGCACCGTTCTCGTACCGGTTCACCTCTCGGCGGGTCACCGTTGCCCGGCCGGAAGCGGCGTTGATCGCACCAGCCTGCTCGTCCTGTGTCCGATTCGCGTTACGCCGCAGGTGACGGAGCAGCTCGGCAAAGGGATCCACTGCCATGAGTCTGACTCCAATCCGTGGGAGAAAGCCAATACTCCCTCAACTCCCCCTAATTTTCCCCCTTGACAAAGATTTCCCCCCTCCGGTTTCCCCTGTTCCGGATCGCGCAGCCACGGTGCGATGTGCTCATGACCACGCACCGGACAGCAACGCCGCCCGGCCTCGGGGCGACGACGGTGGCGCCCTACGTCGTCGGCGCCGTGACCGCTCGGTGTCCGCTGGCCTCTCACGTTTTCGAGATGGCCATGGAGCCGGTAGATGTGCACGTCGCTCAAGCACGGCGAACCACGGCCACCGTGCTGAAGCACTGGTCGTTGCCGGACGCGCCGGCAGAGGACGCCCGGCTCTGTCGTTTCGGAGTTGGTGTCCAACGCGATCATCCACGGTTCCGGGGACGTCCGACTGCGACTGCGACACGACGATCACGAGCTTCGGATCCGAGTCACCGACGACAGCACCACACCGGCGGGGCGACGACGTGCAAGTGCTGCCGGCCTCGGTGGTCGAGGGCTGCACCTCGTCGCCTGCCTGTCGCTTCGGTGGGGCGTCGCGGACGGCGGCCGGACGACATACGCGGTCATCCCCACTCTCGCGGAGGCACCATGTCGCCGCACAACGTAGTCAAGCTACGGAGCCGACGTGATGAGCCTCGTCGCCTTTGATCGGGGGCGAGAGAAGCACACGGGGGGTGGGACGCCGACCGCTGGCCGTGACCACCCCAGCTGGCCTCGCACCTCTGCCCAGCTGAAGCGCCAGTCCCGAGCTGGCCAACTCCGAGGCCTTCGTCAGCACTTCTACCGTCAAGCCGTCGACGCGCAGGCCGATCAGCCGCTGCGCGTGCTGGCGTACAGCTTGGTACCGAGTCCGGGGGCCCGACCATGATGAGGATTGGGGGACGCTGCGAGGCTGAGGCCGACCAGCTCGGTTATGCGATCGCCGCCCGGCTCCACGATGTGGCGGTCCCGGTGACCACGACGTGCTTCCCGGCATCCAGTGCAAGCCAGGGCGTCTACACGCCGCCTTGGGATCGACCTGGTTGGCGGGAAGCCGAGCGGCAGCTCCGAGCGAGGCTTGGCCGACGGCGTGCTCGTCCTCGACCGGCACAACATCAGCTCCGATGACGACGAGTACCACGCCGTGATCAAACACCTGGGCGAGCACTGATCGGGCGTTTCTCCACCTCGTGATCTCCGAGGAGCCCGTCGCGCCGACTTGAAGGCGTCCACTGCGCTGGATGGACAGGAAGGGCTGGGGCTGGCGGCAGATCAGCGCCCAGATCGCCCTGATCGTCACCGTGAGCGGCGTGCTCGTCTTCACCTTCAAATACACCTGACCGAGGGCTGACCATGACTTTCGAGGGACACATCGATCGTGCGCCGCGCCTCCTGCCGCACCGCGAGCAGGGCGAAGCGCTCCTCGCCATCAGGGACGCCGCTCCGTCGGCACCCAGCGAAGAGGGCATCGACCTCTTCGCCGTGCCCGCCGGTGAGGTTCAGGGCGTGACTTCAACCTCTCGCGCTTTCACCGGCTCTCGCGCCTGCCGGCCACGTGCCGGAGGGATCGACCTTGCCGTCGGCTGACGGCCCGCCGGACGCGGCCTGACTCCTCAAGGGAGCACGACGGCGACCACCGCTGTCCCGGATGCCGTCACCGGTTACCTACACCTTCCCATCCATCCCCGAGCAAGGTCTCAGATGAACCGTCCCGTTCTCGCTCTGGCCACCACCATCGCCCTCGCGTCCGCGGTGCACATCGCCCAGCGTCACCTGCAGCACCGCCATTCCCTGGAGCTGGCGGTGTACCAGGCCCACGGCCGCATGCTCGAAGTCGCCACCACGCAAACGGATTTGGCCCCGATCTGGGTGCGCAATCATCCCGATCACGTCAAGGACGACGAATCGGGTCCGCTCCTGATGTGC
Source organism: Streptomyces sp. KL116D (assembly GCF_030766975.1). Taxonomy (NCBI): domain Bacteria; kingdom Bacillati; phylum Actinomycetota; class Actinomycetes; order Kitasatosporales; family Streptomycetaceae; genus Streptomyces; species Streptomyces sp. KL116D. The sequence goes on from NZ_JASERH010000147.1 coordinate 5,265, forward strand.
CAGTGGTGGCTTGAGTTCTGGCGCACCGGCCTCAATCTCAGGGTGTTCACCCCGCCGTCCGGCGGCAGAACGCGCGGAACTTCATGGAGGACCCGACAGCCCTCAAGGCGTGGGCTCTGACCCGCCACGGGCGTGCCCAGCAGTCCCGGGGGCGATGGGACCGCACGCACGTGGCCTTGCTCGACGCGGCGTTCGAGGAGGCCGGCGGTCCGGCCCAGTACCCCGAGTTGGAACTTGCTCCGGCCTCGGCCCTCTGAGCGCGACGACACCCTGACGAGAGGATGAGTCATGACCGTTCCACTTGCGGATCACCACCCGCTACGGCTCACGCCGAGCGACCCCAGAGTCGCGCGCTCTTCTCCTCGACCTCGACGGAGTGCTGCTCGACACGCGTGCCGTGATGCGGAAGGCGTGGCAGAGGGTCCAGGAGATCCACGGCGTCGTGCTCCCCTTCGCGACTACGAGCGCCACCTGGGTCGCGAGTTCAGGGGACATCATGCAGCGACTGGGCGTGACCGATGCCGAGGCGGTCCGCAGGACGTGCGAGGCGGAGTCCGTGGCCACCGCGCGCACCTCGCGGAGGAGTTCGCCGGCATCGTCGAGACGCTCCACGCCTTCGTGGCCGCCGACTGGCGGCTGGGCGTCGTGACGTCCAAGCCCGTCGACCGGGCGGCCCCGCTCCTCGCGCGCCTCGGGTGTCCCTTCGCGACCATTCGCACGCCCGCCGGAGAGGGCCGGACGAAGCCGGCCCCGGACCCACTCCTCCTGGCACTGGTCGACCTGGGGGTCGACCCCGCCTCCGCCGTCTACGTGGGTGACATGGCGGTCGACCAGGAGTCGGCCGCCCGCGCTGGCGTCCCGTATGTACACGCTGGATGGGGCTACGGGCAGCCGACGGCTCCCGCCCCGAGACGGTCGCGTCCCCCATGGAACTGTTGAGCCTCCTTCCCGCCAAGCAGCTCGTCGAGGGGAACACGGTGTGAGCCCCCGCACGACTGGTGGCCTCGAGCCTAGTCCGCTCCTCCAACGCCGGGAAGCCGACCTGGACTCTTGTCGGAACCGGCGTCCTGGCGCACGCGCGGACCGACCACATCCACACCACGGACTTGGAAGCGACGACCGTCGACAAGCAGTTACTGCGCTCCGGCGTCGAAGACGTCATGGAGGCCGTCGACCGCTACGGCGCCAAGTTGGCCACTCACCCCAGGTGGAGCCGACTGGCTCCACGTCCAGCACGTCCCCGATGCGACGCTTCGTCGCCGAGATCGTGCGCAAGCTCCTGGCCCTGAACTCCTGGGCACCGTTCGCCTCCGCCCCAGGGCCCCTGACCCTGGCCCCCTACGAAGAACTCGTGGGACTGCGTTCGAGCAGCTCGCGTGAGTACCTGGCCTACACCGTGACGTGGTCCGGCGTCGCGTACGTGCTCGGTGCTGCGGCACCGCACAACCCGACCCGCTCAGCCCAGCTCCGGAACCGCACCCTGACGAGTACGGCGAACACGGAGCCGAGTCCGCTCCCTCGGCCGCCGGACGGCAGGACGTCCTGGCGCTGTCGTGGACCTCCCGCCACGCCGCCACGCTGACCCCGGTTCTCGCCGAACTGGCGCGCGGCGGGCAGAGGAGCCTCCTGCTCGATCTCGCCATTGATGCCGCCGAGCGGTGCAGCGCGGGACCGGCAACGGGTATCGAACTGCGCTCGGCCCCGAGCGAACTCTTCACCGTCTCCGGCACCGCCGAGAGCCTCCATCGTCCCGACGACGAGCACGTCGTTCAGGTGGGAGGCCACGGCGTCCAACTTGCCCGGCTCGTAAGGCTCTTGTCCGTGCTCTTGGAGACCAGCGGGGGCTGCACCCAGCCGTCGTGGCGGACGGTGGTGCGGGCGGAGAGCTGGCTCGACGACATCCTGTCGACCACCAGACCGCACACCGTCCTGCTGAGCAGCGACACCAGCCCCCTGGGGGTGCTGGCCGCGCACGCCGCCGAGCGGCACGGAGCGAACTCGGTGCACGTCCAGCACGGGGCGTGGACGGCGGAATCGGTCGCCTGGCCGGCCCTGCACAGCCGCGACATCATCGTCATGCGGCGAGCGAGGACCTCGCCCTGGGCCGGGGTGGGCGCGCCATCCCGAGGCCGAGGTGCACGTACTCGGGCAGCCCCGCTTCGACGTCCTCGCCGGTCTGAGCCGCCAGGCACAGCGGCGGTACCTGGAGAGCTGCTCGCTTCGGGGGCCGACGTGGGCCGACCCGGATCGCGGTGTGGGCATGCCAGCCCTTCAACCCCGGTCACCTCAAGTCCCACGCGGACCTCCTCCTGGACGGGCTTGCCGAGGCGGGCGGCGACTGGGGGCTCGTCATCGCTCCACACCCGGCACAGAACACCGACGCCTTGACCGCTCTGGTGAAGCGGGACGGCGGGCCGCCCGTCGCGGTGGCCGACCCCGGGTCGGAGCGCGGGGCTCCCTTGCTGGTGCTGACGCGCAGTAGCGAGCGCGTACTCGACGTGCGGAATCGAAGCCGCGCTGCTCGGCATCCCGGTCCTCGAAATCGGCCCGCCGGGCGAACGCACCCTGGGCCTGGCCGGTCACGGACTCGCGACCCGGTGCGAGGCCACCGGGGACATCGCCGAAGCGCTCTCCGGCGTGAGCGGGGGCCCCGCGCCGATCCCGCGGGCGGCCCTGGACGCCGTCTGCCGGTGGCGCGGAGACGAGCGCCGCTCGGATCGCCCGGCTCATCACCGACCGCGCCACCTCCGGCCCGAGGGCCAACGACTCCACCACCACCACGCGGGCGCCGCTGCGTCGCCCAAGGACGAAGGAGCATCCGCCCGATGACATCCCTCTCGGCCGACAGCATCGCCGAGCTGTTCTCCGGCGCCGTCACGCTGGCCAAGTCCGGCGGGAAGATCAGCCCCGGGGCATGGCCACCCACGAAGTCCGCGACGTGCACCTGCTGCTCACCCAGCCGCGCGCCCGCCTGCTCTACGCCCCGCCTACCCGCATCGTGAATCCGGCCTTCGCCGTCGCCGAGATCGGTCTGGCACCTCTCCGGTTCCGACGCACCGTGGATCTTCGACTACAACAACCGACTGCGGCAGTTCGCCGATGAAGGCGTCCTCCTGGGGGCGTACGGTCCCAGGATGCGGAACTGGGCCGGCAAGGTCGACCAGCTCTCCCGCGTCGTCGAAACCCTCCAGGCCGACCCCGACTCCCGGCGAGCCCTGATCCAGCTCTACGACCCGGCCCAGGACGCCGCAGGGCACAAGGACGTGCCCTGCACCCTCGGATTCCGGTTCCACCTGCGCGCCGGCCGCCTGCACATGGCGACCACGATGCGCGGCCAGGACGTATGGATCGGCATGCCGTACGACGTGTTCTTCTACACCGTGCTGCACGAGCTGATCGCCGGATGGCTCGACGCGGAACTCGGCGAGTTCCGCTTGCACATCGGCTCGCTGCACATCTACGACGAGCACATCGAGCAGGCCGACACGCTCACCTCGCTCCCGGCGAGCGAGATCATGCCCGACTTGCGAACACCCTGGAACAGCTTCGACGGCCTGCTCGACCAGGTCGAGGCCCGTGACGTGACCGGTCACCCCGGCTGGGACGCGATGGCCGAGACCCTGTGCAGCTACCGGCTGTGGAAGGACGGCAAGCGCGAGCAGGCGTGGCGGGCGGCCGACATGATCGACGGGCCCCTCGGCCAGGCCCTCACCGCCTGGTACGGAGAGCTGGAGCGGCGGTCGATCAATCGCGCCGCGACGGCCGGGAGCAAGGTGACCGCCGCCATGAAGCGCACCCCCTCCGTGATCCTCGGCCTGTGCTCGTACACCCACGACTCGTCGGCCGCCCTTCTCGTGGACGGTGAACTCGTCGGCTTCGTCGAGGAGGAATGCCTCTCCGGGCAGAAGCACACCAAGCTCTACCCGGCCCGCGCCGTGCGATGGCTCCTCGACCTGGCCAAGCTGAGCGCCACGGACGTGGACGCCGTCGCCTACAACTTCCAGCCCGCCCGCTACCTCGCCGATTCGCCCGCCGCCCTGCGCATGGCGCTCTCGCCGATGACACGCGACCGCAGCCTGGCCCGCGCCCACGGGTTCGCCAGGTCGCCCTGCAGGACCCGGCGGCGGCTGCGCGTCCTGGCAGCCAGTTCCCCTCGGCCCGCGTCACACCGGTCCTGCACCACCGAGCCCACCAGCTCACGGCCTTCGCGGCCTCCGGCTGGAGACAAAGCCGCCGTGCTCGTGGTCGACAGCCTCGGCGAGCGGCAGACCACCACCATCGCCCACGGCCACGGCATCCAGCGCCCCGCCTCCAGCCCTTGGAAGCGATCAACGACCCGGCCTCCCTCGGGTACGTGTACGGCGCCGTCACCGAGCACCTGGGCTGGAGGCGTGGCGACGAGGAAGGCACCGTCATGGCGCTGGCCGCTCTCGGCGACCCCGCCCGCTTCCGACACCTGTTCACTACGGCGGTCCGGACGACGGCCACGGGCTTCCGCATCCACCCCTGCTACTTCCCGGCGCGCACCCTCACCTCGGGATATCCGAGGACGTCCCGGCGGTTCGTCGCCGAGACCTGCCCCGAGCGGCACCCGAGCGAGCCGCTCACCGACGTCCACCGAGACCTGGCGGCTGCCCTCCAGGAGCGGACCGAGCAGGTGATGGTTCACCTTGCCCGCCGTGCCCGTGCGCTCACCGGCTCCCGGCGCCTGTGCGTGGGCGGCGGCGTCGCCACGAACTGCGTCAGCATTGGAAAGATCATCGAGGCTGGCATCTTCGACGAGGTGTTCGTCCCGCCGGCACCGGGGACGCTGGAACCGCGATCGGGGCCGCCCTCGCCGTGCACGTCGATGGGCGCAGCCCTCGCCCGGTCGCGGGCATCGCCTGCCACTGTTACCTCGGCCCCTCTTACGAGGACCAGCCGCTCGACCTGACTCCTTGGTCCGGTCTCCACCAGAAGACCCTCGGCGTCGAGACCGCCGAGTTTCTCGCCGACCAGCTCGCCCACGGCGTGATCGCCGGACTCTTCCAGGGAGTGGGGTCGAAGCCGGGCCGCGCGCCCTGGGCAGCCCGCTCGATCCTCGCCTCCCCGCTGGAGCCCGGCGTCGTCGAGCGGCTCAACGCCACCGTGAAGTTCCGCGAGCCGTTCCGGCCCTTCGCCCCCATGGTTCCCGCCGAGCGCGCCGCCGAGTTCTTCACCCTCGGCCAGCCGGCCCCGTACATGTCCATGGCCTCCGGGGTGACTGACCTGACGCGTGAGCGGGTGCCGGCCATCATGCACGCCAACGACACCTCCCGCCTGCAGACCGTCGCCCGGTCGCAGAACCCGTTCATGCACGCGGTGCTGTCCGCCTTCGGCCGCCGGACCGGCATCCCGTGCTGATCAACACCTCCCTCAACGTCAAGGGCAAGCCAATTTGCGGGACACCCGAGATGGCCCTGGACTGCCTGGCCAACTCCGGCCTCGACGCCCTGCTCCTCGAAGGGCGGTGGATCACCAAATGAAGATCGGATCACAGCTTCTGGGGCTTCCTCGGCAACGGCGTCACCGACACCCCGACGGAGGTCGCAGCCACCGCCGTCCCTTCATCGAAGCCCTCCTTGCCCGCGGTCACGAGATCGTCTTCCTCCAGCCCGACCGCGACCGCCTCGAAGCCGGTGACAACCTCGGTGGCGCGTACACCTTCGACGACGGCCTGCCCGGCATCGACGCCCTGCTCCTGGAGTGGCGCTGGGCGATTCCCGGCCGCAACACCACCGTGTGCGGTAGCGAGGGGCACACCTGCGACCTCCATCGGCAGGCCCAGCTCATCAACCACTACACGGCCCGGCACCGGACGCCCACCGTCATCTGGGACAAGGACCGCACCCTGCGCGCCGAGAGCGTGTGGCGCCACACGACCCACACCCGCGTCTGCGAGGCCGCGCTCACCCCGACCCCCGGCGCGCACTCGTTGCTCTTCCCCGTCGCCGAGGACCTCCTCGCCCAGACCGATCCCCTCACCCTCCGCGGCGCGGCCTCGGGATCTCGCGCTTGGCTACGTGGGCAACCAGTACGACCGGGACGAGCCCTTCGACCGCTTCTTCGCCCGGCAGCCACCCGCGTCTGAGCACCTGGTCGCCGGCAAGTGGACGAAGACCGGCCGCTGGCCGCACGTCCGCTTCGCGGGCCGGATCCGCGTTCGAGGATGCCGCCGGCGTCTACGGCCGCTCCTGGCCACGGTGCTCATGCTTCCCGAGCGGTACGCCGCCGTCGGGCAGATGACCCAGCGCATCTTCGAGGCCGTGCTCGCCGGATGCCTGCCCCTGGCCCCGGCGGACATCCGCTTCGCCGACCGGTTCGTCCCGAAGGAGCTGGTCGTGCGCTCAGGCGACGACGTGCTCGAACACCTCACCTACCTGCGCGAGATCGCCGGCACCGAGCAGCACGCCGCTGATCGCCGCATGTGTGGACCGGCTGCGCCTGTTCGGCCTGTGCAACGCAGGTCAACACCCTGGAGTCCGTCCTGCACGGCCTCCTCCAGGCCACCGCGACCGAGCGGGGAACTGCCTGATGCAGACCACTCGATCGACCACGGCGCGCGGATCCTCCGGGCACGTCCCGGAGGAGGGCCCGCCGGACACCGAACCGCTCTACGCTGGAGCACCATGAAGAAGGTCGCCATCGTCGGCTGCGGAGGCAGCGGCAAATCCCACGTGGCCCGCGAACTGGGCAGGATCCTCGATGCCCCGGTGACACACCTGGACGCCGCGTTCTACGACGACGAGTGGAACGCGTTGCCCATGGACAAGTTCACCGACGCGTCCAGCGCGAGCTGGTCGCGCAGCCGCGGTGGGTGATCGACGGCAACTACAACTCGACGCTGCAGGTACGGCTCGAAGCCTGCGACACCGTGGTCTGATGGACGTGTCGACCGTGGCGGCGCTGTACGGGATCTTCTCCCGGCAGATCCGGCACGGCGCCGGGCACAAGGGCAACGGGTGCACAACCGCATCCACTGGGGCGTGATCAGTACGTCGCCACGTACCGGCGCAAGATGCGGCCCCGCGTGATGGCGAAGATCGAGGAGTTCGGCTCCGGCGCCGATGTGGTGCTGCTGGCCAACCGGCGCCAGACGCGCCGCTGGCTGCGGAAGGTCGCCGCCGAGCAGTCCTGACCGGCCAGCGCCCCCGGTCAGGGGTGCGGCATGAACGAGCCCAACCCGTTCCTGGACCCCGCCCGGCAGCCGGAGCTGTACGGACACGCCTCGCGGCTGGCCGGGCGGACCAGTGCCCTGATGCGCGCCAAGACCGCCGGCCGCACCCGTGCCCGAGACCATCGTCAGCCTGGTGCAGACCCATCACGCCCGACCGGACCGGCTCGGCATGGTGCTCGACATCGGATGCGGTCGCGGCACGAGCAGCCTCATCCTCGCCGAGCAGCTCCGGCCCGAGCACGTCGTGGGCCTGGACGCCGCCCCGCCCTGCTCGCACAGGCGCGCGAGCGCGTCAAGGGCTTGCCGACAGCACGGTGGAGTTCGTCGAAGGCGACTTCCACGACCTCCCTCTGCCCGACAGGTCGAGCGATGTCGTCGTCGCCGCGTTCTGCCTCTACCACTCGCCGCGCCCCAGGACGTAGTCGGACAGATCGCCAGGGTCCTCGCCCCCGGTGGTGTGGCCGTGCTCGTCACCAAGGGCCTCGACAGCTACCGGGAGATGGACCAGCTGGTCGCCGCGCCGGTCTCGATCCGCGCGCCGCCCAGCACGAAAGCCTGTACACCGCAGCCCACAGCGACAACTGGCCGACATCGCCGCCTCTTCGCTCGACGTGATCGCCGTCCTGGACGAGAGCACGTCTTCACCTGTCGACGAGCCATGACCACTCCAGCGCGCAGTACCTGGCCACCAACCCCAAGTACGACCTGGCGCCCGGCTTGTACGGCAACCCCGGTGCCCTGGCGGAGGCCCTGCACGAGTTCCTTCCCGACCGGCCGCTGACCGCGGTCCCGGATCACCTTCGTCGTCGCCCAGCCGAACGATGGGCGGTCGGCATGACCACTCGCGCCCTTCACCAAGCCCTACCACGCGGAACCGGAGCGTGCGGCGGCGCGGTGCGCCACTACCATTGGCTCACCGAGCACGCCAAGCCAATGCGGCAGCCGGCGCTCACTCACCGTCGAGTGAACAGCCTGACGTTCGAACGGATCGAAGGCCGCTCGGTACGCCCGGACGACCTCCCGCGCGTCGCGGCACTGCTGGGTCATGCCCACGGTGCCGCCTGGGCCAGCGACCTGCGGTCCGCACGTCGCTGGAGACCCGCGCACCACTTCGGGACGGGACCAGGTTCGACGAGCTACCTCGGCCCCCGGAATCGCGCCCTGCGGCGACGCCACGAACAGGGCTACCTGCCGAACTAAGAGCCGCGCTGCACGCGATGTTCGGCTTGCTGGAAACGACGGCCCAAGGGCCCTGCGCCTTCTACAAGGACAGCGCGGAACTTCATCGTCACCAGCAGGGACATCGTCGCCGTCGACATCGACTGACCTGTGTCCCTGGCCCGATGGGCTACGACCTCGCCAGCTCATCGTGACGCTCCACCTGACCTACGGGCGCTCGGACCAAGCCGTCACCAACGCTCTGCTCGCGTACAACGCGGCAGCTCTACGGCTACGACGCCCGGCTGGGAACGACGGACCGAAACCAGCTCGACAGCTCGCTGGCCCACTGCGTGCCGTGCTCACCGCCCCGTACGTCGGTCGCAGCGGCTACCGCTACAGCCTGCCCCTCCGTTTCAGCCACCGAGGAGCCTCATGATCACCACCGAACTCGTCTTCGTCCACGGCACGGCCAGGCCCAGTGCAACGCCGACGGCCTTGTCGGAGGCCCGCGCACCTGCACCGGCCTGAGCCTGGCCTCGGGTATGCCCAGGCCGAGCGGGCCGCACGCCGCCTGGCCACCGAGCACCTGAAGAAGCCCTTCGACGTCATCTACACCGGCCCGCGGATCCGTCTCGTCCAGACCGGCGAGATCATCGCCAGACCCTCCGGATCGTGCGCACGACGACCGACTCGACGGCCCGGTCCACGGCGACGCCGATGGCCGGCCCTGGGACGCGGTGAAGACGGCCGCCGACGGCGGGCCGCGCGCCCACCCGACACACCCTGGGCCAACGGCTCCGACACCTGGAACGGATTCCTGGGGCGCGCCAGCAGGAGACCTGAGCCAGCTCATCGAGGAGAGAACCGGGGCAAGCGCGCGTCGTCTTCGCGGCCCACGCGGGAGACGGTGATCACCGCGCACACCCTGCTGCTCGGCATCCCGATCGGCTCGCCCGCCGGATTCACCCACAACCACGCCTCCATCACCCGCTGGCAGCACCACCGCAACCGCCTGGGGCAGAGCCGCTGGATGCTCGACCGGCACAACGACACCGAGCACCTCAGTCTCCTCACGCCGGAGCCGACCCCGTGATCGCGACCTCGCGCACGACCCCCGCTACAACTGGCGCACCTCCTTCCTAGGCGCAGTCGACATCACTGCTGGCGGACCCCGCGCTCCCGCCCGCGTCGTACGCCTGGTGGCCGACGACGGGCGTCAGTTCATCGCAGAAGCAGCACGCCGAAGCGAGACCGGTACGCCGCAGAACTCCACGCCTACCGGACGTGCGTCACCCATCTGAGCGGCCATGCCCCAGAGTTGGTCGGCCGGGACGATGCCACCGCACCCTGCTGCTCACCGCGCTCGCAGGCCACCGCGCGGACACCTTCGCTCCGGGCTCACCCGAGGAGGAGCTGGCCCACCACGAGGCCGGGCGCGTGCTGGGCAAGCTGCACCGGGCCACGCCATGCCCCTGGGCGGTGCCGTCGGCGCTTCGCTCGCCGAGCGGTTCCACGGAGTGGATCGGCCGGGCCGTCCACGCCGACCTGCTCGACGCGGCCGAGGAGAACCTGCTGAAGCACCACGCGGTGATCCTGGGCACCAGCCAGATGGACGGCGCGATCTGCCACCTCGACTACCAGCCGCGCAACTGGCTGCTCGGCGACGCCGCCGGCATCTTCGACTTCGAGCACATGCGACGCGACGCCCGGGTCCGCGACTTCGCCCGGCTCGAATTCCGACGCTGGCGAGGCCGCACACCTGCGCACCGCCTTCTTCGACGGCTACGGACGCTCCCTCAACGACACCGAACGCCGCCTCTTGGAGTGCTTTCGGCGCCATCGAGGCGGCCACAGCCTGGTCCAGGGCCACCAGGAGAACGGCTACCGCCCTCAGCGCACACGGCAGAACCGTCCTGTCCCGGCGCTCGCCTGACCAGACCGCTCAACGCTGGCTTACCCCTCTGGAGATCCCGCTGCCCGCGGCACGAGCAGCCCCCGACCAGCGCTTCCCTCCGACGGGCCGTGGTTACCGGCTCCGCCGGAGTCATCGGCTCCCACCTCGCCCACACCTTGTTCAGGCCGACACCACCGTGATCGGGGTGGACCGCCGAGACCCGTCTTCCGACCCGGCGTGCCGCCGCCAACCTCGCCGCGCTGCGGGAGCGCGTCAGGAATACCACCACGTCACGGCCGACCTCCTCCACTGCGCGATCGAACCGCTCCTGAGTCGACGCCGACACCGTCTTCCACCTCGCGCCGGCATCCCGGGGTACGGCCCTCCTGGGGACCGCAGTTCGGCGACTACCTCGCGTCCAACGTGTTGGCCACCCACCGCGTCCTCGAAGCCTCCACCCGGATCGGCGTCCCCGGCTGGTCGTCGCCTCCTCGTCCAGCGTCTACGGACCGACCGACGGCGACGCGAGCCGCGAGACCGACCGCCAGCGCCTCCCCGTACGCCGTGACCAAGCTGGCCGAGGAGCAGCTCTGCCTCGCCTACGCCGAGCGCCCCATCGGTCCCAGCGTCGTCGCCCTGCGGTACTTCACCGTCTGCGGCGCCAGCGCGCCGACATGTTCACCCACCGCGCCTTGTACGCCGCCCTGACTGGACAACCCCTGCGCCTGTACGGAGACGGCGCAGCGCCGCGACTTCACCTGCATCGACGACGTGGTCGCTGCCACGATCGCCGCCGGCACACGTCCCGAACGCGCGCGGTGCCATCAGCAACGTCGGCGGCGGCTCGGGCGCCTCCCTGCTGGACGTCGATCAACATCGCCAGCAGCCTCACCGGCCGCGAGATCCAGCTCCGCAGGACCACGTGCGCAACGGGGACGTGATCTTCGCGCGTGCCGACCCCGGCCGCGCCGGAGAGCGTCCTCGGATGGCAGCCGCGCGTCGACCTCCGCAGCGGACTGCGCGCCCACATGCAGGCGCTGGCCGCCCCGGTGCCGGTCTCACAGCCGTGCCGCATAGGCGACCCCGTCGGATCATGAGAGGAGTGCTCATGGAAACGAGCGGGCACGGCTGGACGCCTTCTTCCGGAGGATCACCGCGCAGTTCCCCGCCGGGCGAAAGGCAGCGTCACAGCGCTGGTCATCACCCACCTGCTCCCGGAACGACCCGCGTTCTTGCGCGCCATGGCCGCGGTGTCCACGGTCGGCGCCGTCCTCCCCAGCGGTCGATCCGCAGCCGGCCCTCGACACCGTCCGCGCGCACCCTGCCGGTCCACGACCTGAGCCGAGCAGCTCAGCGACGAGACAGAGCCCTGCACTGCCTGGAGGACACGGCCGGCGAAGCCAGGACATCGTCCTGGTCGACATCGGCGGCTACTTCGCGGCCAGCCTCGACACCCTCGTGAGCAAGTTCTCCGGCCGAATCCTCGGCGTCGTCGAGGACACCGAGAACGGACACCAGCGGTACGCGGCCCTCGGCTCGCTGCCGTGCCCCGTCGTGTCCGTGGCCCGCTCACCGCTCAAGGACTGCGAGGACCACCTCGTCGGCCGGTCCATCGTGTTCTCCACCGACGCCCTCGTGCGCGCCCGCGGGGACATCCTCACGAGCCGCAGCGCCTGCGTCATCGGCTTCGGCAAGATCGGCCGCTCGATCGCCCAGACCCTGCGCGCCCAGGACCTGCGCGTCACCGTGTACGACAACGACGCGGTCAAGCGGGTGCAGGCCCACGCCCTCGGCTTCCGCACCAGCGCGTCCACCACCGAGGCCGTCCACGACGCGGAACTCGTCCTGTGCGCCACCGGCAATCTCGCCCTCCGGCACGAGGATTTCGCCGCCCACTGCGCAACGGCGCATACCTCGGATCGGTGACCTCCTCGAGGACGAACGCTCGAACTCGGCGGCCTCGGCGACCTCTACGAACGCCACCCCGTCGGACCCCAGTTGACCCGATACGAGGTCACCGGCCACTACTTCTACGTTCTCGCCGACGGCGCGCGCCGGTCAACTTCGTGCACGGCGCCGCCGTCGGCTATCTACATCCACCTCTCGTCCAGGCCGAGATACTCGCCGCCACCGCTGCGCTCAGCCACGCGCGATTCCAACCCGGACTGCGCGAGATGCCAGGCGCCGGCCGATCGCGACACCATCGCCAGGACCTGGCTCCGCCACTTCGAAAGGTGACCTCGTTGACCCTCCACTGAACACACCCGCGCCGTCACCGAGGCTTACCTCGTCCGCCACCCGGACGAGCGCGCCTCCCTGACGATGCTGTTCGCCGTGCTCGCAGGCGCGGACGATCCACCAGCCGCGAGACCTTCCCCGCCCACGTGACCTGCAGCGCGATCCTCATCAACGGTGATCGGCACGTGCTGCACATCGAACACAAGGTGTCCGGGAAACTTCTGGCTCTGGCGGGCACAACGAACAGGCCGACCAGCACCTCCGTGATGCAGCCCTGCGCGGACTGCACGAGGAGGCCGGCATTCCGCCCAGCGCCGTCGTTCCCCTCGCCGGGTACGAGCACATCCTCGACATCGACGTGCACACGATCGGCGCGAACCCGACGAAGAACGAGCCGAACACCACCGCGTGGACTTCCGTTGGGCCTTCTACCTCGGTGCTGAACACGCGGTGACGCTCCAGGAGGAGAAGTCGACGGGTATCAGTGGCGGCCGTTCGCAAACACCGTGTCACCCACAGTCCGCGCCAAGCTCGCCCAACTCGCCTGAAGCCCCCACTCCTAGCGACCACCAGGAGGAGGCCGTGTCCGCCACCACAGCCCAACCGACCGGCGCCAAACCGAGTCGGCATCATCGCCGTCATACTGCCGCTGGGGTGCTTCGCGTTTCCCTGGCAAACCTCTGGCCCTTCTCGGCGACAAGCCGCTGCTCTGGCACGTTCACCAGCGTTGCCTGGAGGCCAGACGCCTTGACGGAGCCATCGTCGCGACGGATGACGAACGCATCGAAGCGGCATGCCAACAACTGGGCATCGACTGCATCCGCACCGGGGAGCACCTCACCGGCACCGACCGCACGTCGCGGAGTCGCCGAGCGCCTGCCGGCCGAGGCGTACATCAACGTCCAGGGCGACGAGCCGTTCATCTCGGCGACCGCCATCGGCGACGACGTCTCCGAGGCTCTGGAGTACACACTGCCGGGCACCTTTGCCGTGAACGCCTGCACCGAGCTGGTCGACGTCGGCGCAGTCCTGGACCACAACGTCGTCAAGGTCGTCGTCACGGCCCGCAGTGAGGCTCTGATGTTCTCGCGCCAGCCCATTCCCTACCCAAAGGGCGACCGCCCGAGAGTACCTGCGCCAGCTGGGCACTCTACGGCTTCACTGGCCGGGCTCTCCAACGCTTCCGCCAGCTCCAGCAGGGGCCTTGGAGCGTGCCGAGGGAGTGGAGATGCTGCGCTTCGTAGAACACGGCCACGCCGTACAGATGGTCCCTGTTCTGGACAGCGGCGTGGCGGTAGACACCCCGGAGGATCTGGCGCGAGCCGGGCACCTACTTGATCAGCGCAACCGGGCGGCTCACGCCGAAGCAGTGGCGTCGACTCAACCGTGAATGCTGGCGGCGCCGTTCAGAATCCCTGGCTTCAACTGTACGAATAGGGCGAAGGGTTAGCAGGGACGGGCCTACGGTTTCAGTGGGCAGTGACGTGAAGCGAAAAGGTTCACGATGCTTATCGGGGCGCTGACGTTTGTGATCTTGAATAGTATTGGTGATCAATCGCGCTTCGTGAGCCTTCGCAACATGCCCATTGCTCTTGATCGCCTAGTTTCCGCCCGGCAGGCTGGGTGCTAGACAGCACGTGCCGGTCGACCACCGTGCGCATCGAGCAAGCTCCAGGCTGCTGGCGCCTCACGTACGCGTTTGAGTATGGGGCAGGTAGTGAGCATGAACGGAGCGACTATGCGTTGGCGTAGGGACCCTTCACGGCGCGCCCTCGTGAGGGAATGCGAGAAGAAGCTCGCTGATCTCCTATACCAACCCCCTTCAGCGTTGAGATGCTGGTGCGCAATATGGAAGGCGCGTTGGGTCGCCAAATTCAGTTGGTCCCCCTTGATGATCCCTACGGGGGCTCGGGTACAGCGATGTGGCCTGCACGGTAAAAACCCCAGAAGTCACCATCATTCTGTATCGACGTCGCTCAAGTCGCAATCAGACGGAGCACATAATTCTTCACGAGATCGCGCATGAATGGATGGATCACGGCACCTCTCTCACGTCTGCCGAGATCGGGCGATATGTTCCTGAACGTATCCGTGCGGAAGTTCTTGGGCGTTTCCCTTCGGTCATAATTCAAGCACGTGTGGATTTCGACAGCCTTGAGGAAAAGCAGGCCGAGCTTTCTGCATCTTTGATCAAGCGAGCTGGCCCGTCGCCAGTCGGCTACAGGGGACGACGTAATCAGCCTCTTGGAGTATTCGCTGGCTCACCCGGTCGCTCCACCGCGGCGTCGTCGCTAGCCGCACGCAGCGTAAGATCTCGCAATGACCCCTAGTAATGAGTCTGCACTCTGCGGAGCCCGCGAGCGGCGACAAGTGCGGCACCTATAGGTAACGACTGATCCCGTGTTCGACTTCTTCAAATACTTCACTGCAGCGGTCATGACGCTGATCTCCATCTGGCGATTTCCGGCCGTGAGATATGGCGATGCGCATCGCAGGGCGCTCTGGGGTGGCTATGCGGGATTTGCCATTGCCCTGTGCCTCTATACACCGGCAGCGATGGATGCGGTGGACCGCATCCCTGTGATCGACCTGAGTGCCCTGCTCCGACACTTCGCCAGCACGGCGGCGATCATGGCGGCCCTGACCTACGTCGCCACCAGCTACGGAAGGACCTCCGAGGCGGTCGTGCCAAGGCACGTACAGGTCTCGCGCTGGATCGCCCGCGAGTCATACAGGGCCGGGGCGATTGGTGTGGTTTTGCTGGCCATCCTATTTTTCACCGTGGTGCAACGCGACAGGCCGAGTGAAGATTTCCTCATCGACCACGCCGGGCAGTGGGGTGTCGCAGTCTACATGACCGTATTCTACTTCTTCCCTCTAGTTACCACGGCAGTTTGCGGATATCAGTGGACGAAGGCGGCGCGTCAGTCCGAAAATACGAGCATGCGCATCGGTCTGGGCCTGATGGGTTTCTCGATGTGGATGGGTCTGATCCATACCCTAGCTCGAATTGCAATTCTCTGGGCTGCCGTAATATTTCCTCTCAGGGAATCCACGGTTCAGTTCCTGGTCGATGCCACCGCGATCTGGATGAACATTCTGTTCATCATTGTCGCCGTGGGGGCAAGTATCCCGACAACCCGCGCGGCCGCCGCGCGCTGGAGGGCTTTTCGAACGCTCCACCGGATTTATCCGCTCTGGTTCGATCTGGTTGAAGCATTTCCCGGAACGAGTCTCTACCCGCCCGGCCGACGCATCACAGAATTCTTGCAAGTGCGCGTACCCATCGACGTCCGCCTGGACCGATGGACGCAGGATATTTCTGACGCCTGCGAGAAGCTGCGCTACTACGTTCCGTCCGACCTAATGTTTGCTGCAGAAGACATGGCATCCGCGCATCCTGATCCCGAACCCGCAGCGGAGGCATACTGGATCAGGTCCGGTCTCCTGGCGGCCAGTGCCGAGTCTGTCAGTCCATCTTCAGCCACCCTCCTGAGAGATAAGCCGTTTGTCGACACCGACAGTGAATCTGCTTGGTATGTGCGAGTCACCGCTGTCTACTCGCACGTAACCACGGCTCAGGCGCGGGCTGTTCTCGCTGATTCCGAGAATCTAAAAGCAGATTCCCGACGCTAGCGCAGGCGAATACTCCAAGCAGTTACCAACTCGATGTTCGCGGCGTGCGCGCCTTGTCACTCAAAGGTGACTTCCTGGCCGTTGGCGTGAGATTTGGCACCAACGGCTACGTGGTATCTACTGGTATCGTGGGCGAGACGGGCTAGAGAGGTTTACTCCGTCCCGTAAGCGCACTTCCTGGTCTGCGATACGCAGCTTCTGCAACCGCCATGTGTGCCGAATCCGTGACGCTGTCCTGCCTGGTAGGCGTCCGAAATCTCAGCAATGGAGTTCTCCCGCATGTCCAACCGCACCGGCCTCATCCTTGATTTCGGAGGCGTGCTCACCACCCCCCTGCTGCCCGCCGTGTTGGCGTTCGAGCAGCGTGAGGGGCTGCCGCAGGGCGCCTGCCTCACGGCCCTGTACAAGGACCCGGAAGGCGTCCGGATCACCAGCGATCTGGAGCGCGGTGTCGTGTCCCAGAGCGAGTGGAACGAGTTCGCCGGCAGGATGCTGAATGTGCCGGCTGAGGGCTTGATGGGTAGGATCTTCGGCGACCTCCGTCCGGAGCCCGTGCTGATCGACGCTGCAGCAGCCGCACGGCGGGCCGGTATCAAGGTGGGCATCCTGTCCAACTCGGTGGGCCTGGCTCCCTGGGACCTGTACGACGGCTACGAGCTGGAGAAGCTGTACGACGTCGTCGTGATCAGCGAGCACCACCTGATGCGCAAGCCTGACCCTCAGCTCTTCGAGACCACGCTCAAGCTCATGGGGCTGCCGGCCGGGGAATGCGTCTTCGTCGACGACACCGAGGCGTACGTTCAGGCCGCGGAACAGCTTGGTCTCGCTGGAGTCCACAACCAGGACCCGAGGCAGACGGTCACCACCCTGTCCGAGCTTCTCGGTGTTGACCTGACCGCGTCCTAGATCGGCATCGATCTCTGCCTGCCCGAAGGGACTATGGCTCGACCTCCGCGGAGGTCGAGCCATAGTCCCTTCGGCTTTCGGCCCAAGTCTTGTGGCTACACGGCGGGAACCGATTGGGCAGCGGCCGGCCGAGGGTGAACAGACACGCTTGCGGAGCAGTGGCCGCAGCGCTCCCCGACGTCAAGCTTCTGGCGGGGTTACTCCGCGTCCTGAACCCCGGGCAGCTTGTGTCTCAGTTCGCCGACGAGCCTGTTGATGCCAGCCATCATCTCCACGGAGAGGCCCTCGCTGGTGCCGCGTGCGGCCAAGCCGAGGACCTGTCCTTGGTGAATAGAGCCGATGAAACGAATCGCCTCCAGGAACTCCCGGACCAGGGGGTTCAGTTCCGCGTCATCCCCGAACAGCCAGGCCGGAACCTGGAAGGCGTGGGCGAGGCCAGCGCGCACTTCATCGGACGCCTCGGTGACCGCGCCCTCCCGCAGGTCGGTGATGTCTCCAGCGGTGACGGCTGCTGCTGGTGCGTACTCGTTGACGAGCCGTGCGATGTCCGCGTCGGAGAGCGTCTCCTGGCCAGCGGAGCCGTACCGCAGGAGGAAGTTGATCTTTTCTCCGATCGTGCGGGGTGCGGCCTCCTGTTCGTCATCCAGGGACGTGGGGCGAACTCCGAACGAGTGGTCCTGGGCTAGGAGCAACTCGTCTTCGGTCACGCCGTACGCCGCCGCCAGTGGTTGTACGTAGCTGTCGTTCAGCCTGCGTCGCCCGGACTCGGCATTGCTCACCGGAACCCGGCTCGCCCCGATGGTCTCGGCAGCCTCTGCCACGCTGAGACCGGCGTCGCACCGCAGAAGCTGAAGGTCCGGTGGTCCCTCGTGCGGGAACAGATCGTTGAGCGGCTCATCGAGCGCTGCTGCGATCGCAGGTAGCTTCTCGCCCTTGGGAAAGTCTTTCCCTGATTCCCATCGTGCGACGGTGGCGCCGCTTACGCCCACCACGTCGCCCAGCTCCCTCTGGTGCATGTCCCGGCGTCGGCGGGCAGCGCGCACAAGGCTGCCGTCGAACTGACGTGGGGGCACGTGTACTCCTGCTGCGAGGTGACGATGGGGTCGGTGTCGGATCAACTGTAAGCCAGGTTGATGCATTTCCGAAACTGACGTACGTTTCCGTATCGCACCTGGTGGTCAGGTCCAACTCTACGGTGCCAACCCCAGGGGACCTGTGTGCCTATTCCTCTGGCATGACCGCTCGCGCAACAGGCGTAGGAGCGGCATCCAGTCGAAGTGGATCGCTGTCGACATCGCCTGGGTGGATCCTGTCGACCCCGGTGAGCCGACCGCAAATGATCTTCCGGGCGACGGGATGGACTTGTCCGAGGCATCTACATATGTTCGTCGTCCCCCGCCTGGTAGGGCCGGGGGAGGGCCCAATGGTCACACGAGAGGAGACGGGACGGATGGCGGCACGTGACCCGTGACAGGGCCTGCAAATTGAAACCGGCGCTGGGGAGCTACCAACTCCCAAGCGCCGGGCCGGCACCCCGAGGGGCGCCAATTACGCATCACGCGGGCGGCAGGGCTTCTTGCACGAGACCGCCGCGCCGCGCTCCTACGAACAACGGAGTATCGCATGCTCGCCATGTCGAGCGGAACCCCGGCCTGCCCGGACGACGGCCGTCCTCAGCGCCTCGCCGACCAGCTCGCTGACATGATCCCCGGGGCGGCCACGATCCGGGTCGGCCTCACCCACCCGACACAGCCGTGGCCTCATCTCCACGCTGTCGTCAAGGACCAGGCAGGGAGGACCCTGGAGCTGGGTCGCCCCACCGCCAGGGTCGCGGCAGCATGGATCCGGCGAGTCTGGCCGGAGGTGGACTGGATGCGCCCGCACACCTTCTGCCTTGCCGACGCCACCCTAACCCGCAGTGACCTGGTCGCCGCCGAGCGGGGACGCTGACATGGCCCGGATCCGAACCGTCAAGCCGGAGGCGTTCACCTCCGAGTCGCTCGCCGAAGTGACCGTGGCGGCCGAGCGGACCTTCATCGGCCTGCTCACCCAGGCCGACGACCATGGTCGCCATCGGGATAACGCCGCGATCATCGCGGGGCTGCTCTGGCCTCTGCGCGCCGAGCACACCTCGGTCCACGTCGAAGACGATCTCCACCAGCTCGCGAATGCCGGACTGATCTGCCGATACACCGGATGCGACGGGCGCCTCTACCTCCACATCGTTACCTGGTCCGAGCATCAGAAGATCGACAAGCCGAGCCAGTCACGCCTGCCCTCGTGCCCGCGGCACCAAGCTGCCGACCGGTGCGCACCCTGCAAGGGCTCCTGCACCAGGAGGGCGGAGGGCTCGCCCACCACTCCCCGAGGACTCGCCGAGACCTCGGGGAGGGCGCCCCGAGCCCTCGATCTGTCTGCCTCACCCGCCTCGACGGTGCCGGAACAGGCAGACGGGCCAGCCGTAGACCGACAGGAGGCCGCCGACGGAGACGTCAGCGCACCCGGACGGACTGGAGCTAAAAGTGCAGGTCAGAGGGTTATCCCCGATGGCTCCCCGCCCCTTCCCCGAAGCCTCCCCGAAGGCTCGGCGCCTGGATCTAGGATCTTGGATCCTGGATCTCTTGTCCCTACGGGGCGCACAGCGCCCGCAGCCGGCATCTCCGCCAAGGACCTCGTCGGCGAGTACGTGGCCGGGTGCGACCAGCGCCCCCCGAGCGACGTGATCGGGCACCTCGGACGGATCATCAAGAAGCTCCTGGACGAGGGCATCGCTCCGGTGCACATCCGAGCCGGGCTGGCGACTTTCACCGCCAACCCCAAGCACCCGAGCGTGCTGACCAGCATGGTCAACGAGGCGATGAACGCTCGCCCCGGCGGTTTGGCGCGGCCGGGAATCCGGCCTAACGTGCCCGCCCACCAGGCGTGGACCAATCCGGCCGACGCGTCTGCCGCCTACGCCGAGGAGCTGTGATGCGCACCCGGCACCGCGAGCCGAAGCTCCTTGGCCACGAAGGCACCCTGGAGCGCATGGCTCGGATCCTGGCCGCCCGCAACATCGATCCGGCGGCCGCGGAGTTGTCCGACGACCCTGAGCCGTTCTCTCCGCTCGATGTCCTCCTCGCCGGGATGCCCCCGCGCTATCAGGCGGCTGTTGCCGACCACCCCACGGTCCTGGAGTGGGTCCGGAAGGTCACCGACGCGGCCGTCGCCCCCAGCCGAGGAGCCCGGCGGCAGGTCACTGTCGGGCCCAGCCTGCTGATGGCCGGGGTCGTTGGCGCGGGCAAGACGCACCAGGCGTACGGGGCAGTCCGAGCGCTGGTCAACAGCGGGGTCGGTGTGCGCTGGCGTGCGACCACCGCTGCCGACCTGTACGCCGATCTCCGACCCCGTGCCGGGGTCGACAGCGAGCGGGAACTGGCGGCGGTCAGCCGCTGCCCGCTGCTGATCATCGACGACCTCGGCGCGGCCAAGGCGAGCGAGTGGGTCGAGGAGATCACGTACCGGCTGATCAACCGACGGTACAACTACGAACTCCCCACGCTGATCACGACCAACCTGGCGATCAAGGACCTGCGCTCGTACCTCGGGGATCGCGTCGTCAGCAGGCTCGCGCAGATGACCACCCGAGTCGAGTTCGAGGCCGTGGACCGCAGACGCCACAGCGCCGCCGCCTGACCCTCCACAGGTCACCCCGCCGGACCGCGCCCTCGCAGCGCCGTCCCCCGGGCACCTACCGCCAGCGCACCTCTCCGCCGACGTCCCTGCGCGCGGAGAGCGATCGGAGCACCCCGCATGACCAGCACGATGAACGGCCCCGCCCACCACCGTCGGCTCGGCGACCAGACCTGGCAGGCCGACGCCGTCTGCCAGAGCACTGAGTACAACCCGGTGGACCCCGACGTCTTCTTCCCCGAACCCGACGAGACCACCAAGATCGCTACGGCCAAGGCGCTGTGCGACCAGTGCCCGGTCCGCCGCACCTGCCTGGACGCCGCTCTCGAAGGGGGTGACACCGACGGGATCCGTGGCGGCCTGACGGAAGAGGAGCGCGGGCCGCTGCACGACAAGCTCGCCAGCCGCCTCGACTACAGCCGCGTCAACGCCACCATCGCCGGGCGCGACGTGCACCTCACCCATGCGGAGCGCCGCGCGGTCGAGTACGCGGCCTACCGCCACGGGGTGAGCGAGCAGCGCCTGGCCTGGCTTCTGAAGGTCACCGAGGAGCACGCCAAAAAGCGATACCGCGAGATCCGCCGGGCCGAACGTAACCGAACCCTGAACCAGCCCACTACGAACACCCCACCCTCCGAGACCAGCGGCGAGCGCCTGATCCGCGACGACTTCGGGACGGCGGCATGAACACCGCAAGCGGTCCGAGGCCGGCGAACATATCCGGGTGGGACCGCGCGGCCGTCGTGGCCCTCGGGGGCGCGGGATGCGCGCTGTCGTACGACGCCCTGCAGCAGATGGCCGTCGCCATCCACATCCGAGGCTTCCTCACCTACCTGTTCCCCCTGGTGATCGATGGGTTTATCGCGTACGGCATCCGGGCCCTCCTGGTCCTGCGCAACGCACCCCTGCGCGCCCGGCTCTACGTCTGGGCGCTCTTCGGCACGGCCACTGCCGCCAGCATCTGGGCCAACGCACTCCACGCGGTCCGCATCAACCAGGACACGGTCGCCGGCACCGGCCTCCGGCTCGGCGACGCGGTGGTCGCGGTGCTCTCCACCATCGCCCCGCTCGCACTGGCCGGAGCGGTCCACCTCTACATCCTCATTGCCCGGGGCCCGGTCACGGACGCTGACCGGCAGAACCTCGGTGAGCCCGGTCACCTCGGTCAGACCGATCGGGGCGAGGCCATTGAGGTCACCCGGACCGACCGGGCCGGTCAGCAGCGGTCAGCGGTCGGTCAGGTCGAGCCCGGTCAGTCGGTCACTGCTCTGACCGACCGGTTGCCGCTGTCCCCGACCGACGAGGACACCGCCACCCCGTCAGTGACCGGGGACTCGACCCCGGCGGCCAACGGTCAGTCGGTCACCGACCACCACAACGGGAGGCACGGTGCCCCTGACCTGCCGGGACAGGTGGACAAGGGGCGGATGGTCGCTGACCGCCCCGACGGTGCGGTCCCGGTCGGTGATGGCCAGGGCAGCCCGGCGGCGGTGAGTGCCCCGCCGGTCACCTCGCCGCTGGTCACTGACCGGGCTGCTCAGCCGACTGGTGACCGGCGTCCTGACCCGGACACCGAGGAGCTGCTGAAGATCGCCCGGTCGGCGGTCAGGGCCGAGGACAAACTGACCCGCAAGGTGGTCGCCCAGGCGATCCGAGGTCAGCAGATTCCGCTGTCCAGCGACACCCTGACCGTGCTGATGGCCCAGCTGCGCGAGCAGCACCGACCGCCGGTCACTTCCTCCCGGCCCTGACCGAATCTCCACGGAGTGGGTGACCGAGTCGGTCACCCCGGCCGGTCACCCGCTCCGCAGTCTCCGAGACATCCCGCCACAGCAGAAGCGGAGAGCACCTGATGCGCACTCACCCGGCCACGCCCGCCGAAGTCGACTCCTGGCTGACCGTCCTGCACCAGCACGGACACCTCCACCGCGCCCAGTCCGGCCCCGACACCACCTGGATCGTGCAACGCGAGCAGCACGACCGGCCCTGGACCCTGCACCACCCCGTCCTGGCCATGGACTGGATAGAGGAACTCGTCCGTGAACTCCAGCAGCAGGACCCGGAGACCAGCCGTTGAACACCAACGACCCGGTGGCCACCTCCGCTGGACAGCAGCGTGACCCCACGACGGCTCCGGGCGGAGCAAGCTATCGCGTACGACGGTCCTACGGCCCGTCGTACGCACTTGCCCCCGCCCAGGAGGGCGGGGGAGGCCCGGCTGGTCCCCGAGCGAGGGCGCTCGGGGACCAGCCGGGCAACCGGCACCAGGGGGCGCCGGTCACCGGGGGAGAAGCAGATGACCCTGCCGACCCCGAGCGGCCGAGCCCGAGCACGCCCGCCTTCCCCGACCGCACGCCGCGCCGCCGCAGCCGTAACCCGAGTGAGCGCGCCCGCAAGACGACCACCCGCCTCTCCGAAACCGAGAGGACCGAGATCACCGACGCAGCCACCCAGCGCGGCGTCACCGTCGCCCGCTTCCTCGCCACCGCCGGCCTGAGCGCCGCCCGCGGACACGCCGCCGTGCACAGCAACGACCAGCTCGACGCCGCCATCGACGAACTCGCCGCACTGCGCACCGCGCTGGCCCGGATCGGCAACAACATCAACCAGATCGCCTTCGTCCTCAACAGCGGTGGCCACCCGCGCGCCGGTGAACTTGAACACGCGCTGGGCGCGTTGACCGGACTTCTCGCCCGAGTCGATGACGCGGCGAACGATTTGGTGACTCGGCGGCTGTGATGGTTCCCGACATCGGGCGCGGCTCTCGCACTCACGGCCTGCTCGTCTACCTGTATGGCCCCGGGCGGCGCGAGGAGCACACCGATGCGCACCTCGTGGGCTCCTGGGACGGCTTCGCCCCCGACCCCGGCCGCGACACCGGCCTCGACCCCGACCCGAAGGTCACCCTCGTCCGGCTTACCGCCGCCCTTGACCTGCGGGTCAAGCAGGCCGGCGACCGCGCGCCCGCCAAGCACGTCTGGCACTGCTCGGTCCGCACCGCACCCGGGGACCGGCGGCTGGACGACGAGGAGTGGAACGCCGTCGCCCAGCGCATCGTCCACGCCACCGGCATCGCCCCGGACGGAGATCCCGACGGCTGCCGGTGGATCGCCGTCCGCCACGCGGAGGACCACATCCACATCGTTGCCACCCTCGTACGCGGCGACCTGCGCAACCCGCGCCTGAACTACGACTTCAACAAGGCCCAGGCCGAATGCCGCCGCATCGAGAGGGAGATGGGCCTGCGGCGCCTCAACGCCGGCGACGGAACCGCAGCGAAGAATCCCAGCAGCGCTGAGAAGTTCAAGGCCGAGCGCACCGGCCGCCCGGAGACCTCGCGCGAGACGCTCCGGGAGGCCGTTCGCCGAGCCGTGGCGGGAGCGGATTCGGAGGAGGAGTTCTTCACGCGGCTCCGAGAGGCGGGGGTGCGGGTGAAGCTGCGGCACGCTCCGTCCGGTGACGCGCTCGGCTACAACGTGGCCCTGCCCGGCGACCGCAACCGCGACGGAGACCCGGTCTGGTACCCCGGCTCCAAACTGGCCCCTGACCTCTCGCTTCCGAAGATCCGCCTACGCCTTATCGACGGGGCCGCCGAGCCCGGTGCGCCCGCGGTCGCCGCTGACCGGACGAACTGGTCACCGCCCGCCCGTCAACGACGCAACGCAGTCGTCATCGCCGAGCGCTCGGCCACGCTCCTGGAACGCGACGAGGACGGCGAGGCCGCCGCCCAGCTGGTCGGCGTCGGAGAACTCCTCGACGCGGTGGCCCAGACCTCTCCGGCCACCACCCGCGCCGAGCTGGTCGCCGCGGCTCGTGCCTTCGAGCGGGCGACCCGCAGTCATGTCCGCGCCGAACGCGCAGACACTCGGGCTCTCCGTTCAGCCGCTCGGGGCATTGTTCAGGCCGGCGGCGCACTCGGTCGAGGCGAGGACGGCGGTACCACCGCCATGCTCGTCTCCACCCTCGTCCTGGTGACGCTTGCCGCCGCCCGCTGGCACTCCGCGCGCGGACACGCCCAGCAGGCCCACGCCTCCCGACAAGCCGCTGCGCACCTGCGCACCGCCTACCAGCAGGCCGCCGCCACCCCCATGCGCGTGCTGCACGACCAAGGCCGTGCCCTTCCAGAACCCCAGCGCCGCACGCACGAAGCCACCCTTCGCGCCCTCCTGCCGGTGGAGGTCGTCCGCACAGGAGGCGTGGCGAACAGTGCCGACGCCTTGGTCGCCACCCTCGCCCAGGCTGAGCAGGCGGGCCACGACTCCGAAGCCCTCTTGCGTCAGGCCATCGGCATGCGCGAACTCGACAGCGCCGATGACGTGAGCGACGTCCTGGTCTGGCGCCTGCGGCGCATCGCCCACCTCCCGGCGCACCCGGGTGAGGTTCCCGGCCGCCCGCAGGCCGCCACCCGCCGTGCCAACCCGTCGAACAGTCGCGCCGGTGCACGGAAAGCGACGGCAACCGCACCGCTCGAGACCATGCAAGCCCCCAACCGCCGCCCACCACGTCGCTGACCAGGTCGAACCGGCAGCCGGTCATCGACCGAGCGGACACCGCGAAATGTATGGACAGTCGTTTCCACCGGCTGTTACGGATGAAGACAGGACCGATGACCGGGAGATGACGCTCGTGCTCAGAACCACCACCCGCCCCACGGAGCCAGCACCCGCGCCGCCCGGCCTCCCCACCGGTACCGACCCCCTGCTGCAGCTCCAGCCTGAGACGCAGCCTGCCGACGGACCCGGGGCGATTCGCTGCGTCGGCCACTCACGCGAACTCGCCCTCGGAGGCATCCCCGTGATGTGCTCCGCCTGCCGTGCCCGACGCGACTGGCTGCTCATCAACCACGGGCGCAACGTCTGGGTCCGCTGCCGGTGCGGCAACCAGTCGCTCGAGCCCGAGATCAGCCGCGCCGACTTCGACGCCCTGGTCGGCGGCCCACACGGGACGACCTACCCGAGTGTCGACGCAGGTCTGGTCGCGCTCGGCTTTGACGGCGCTTTCGCCGGCACCTATTTGGAGTAGGTGAGCAACGGCCAATCGTCGAGGGATACCCCCGAGGTACCGGGGGCGTCTCTCGGCGCTCTTGTCCAGTTAGTCGGGCGCTTCACCGCGAAGCTCCTCACCCACGCCAACGGTTCGGGTGGATCGGCGCATTGAGCGACTGTGTCGGGGATCTTGAGGTTCCTCGGCGGGGCCGCGTGATCGCCGGGCACGCTCGGAGTGTTCCGCCCAGCACTGATTCCGTCGAGGTGCCGATGCCCGTACGTCCCTGTTCCGGAGCGCAGATTCCCCCGATGACCGCGCGGGGCGCGGGCGAGCAACCCGCAGGGTACGAGGGCGATGTGGGTACGCGATCGACTGGACGTACTGCGGCGCGATGAAGACTTCGTGGCCTGGTATCTCCGCGATAGACGAGCAGCGGCTCTCGCCCGCACAGCTGGCCACCGTCTGCGTGCTGCAGTTTCCTGTTCTCTGTCCCACCGGCAGGCCGCCGAAGCGGTGCGCTGCCGCCTCGACTTCAGTATGCCTTGGGGTTGGAGCTGGATGATCCGGGCTTTCACTGCAGCGTGCTGGGCGACTTTCGTAACCGTCCGGCCAAGGACGACCGCGTCGACCAACTCCTCGGCCTTGCCCTGGCACGGCTCACCGCGGCCGGGCTGGTCAAGCAGGGTGGACGCCAGCGCACCGACTCCACCCATGTCCTGGCCGCTGCCCTTGACCTGGCCCAGTGCGCCTGAGTTCCCAGCCCCGCCACCCGGTCTCCCGCCTCACTCGGCCGGCGGCGACGCCCACGCTCTACTCGGCGCGGCCTGAACGGGGGTCGTGAACCGGGCGCGGAAATCCTCTTCGAACCGCTCCAGGGTCTTGCCCCGGGTCTCGGGAACCGAGGTGGTGATGAAGATCCATGCGAGGACGCCGAGCGCGGCGAAGACGAAGAAGGTAGGCGCGATTCCCAGCGAGGCGACCAACGGCGGGAAGCCGAACGCGACCGCGGCGTTCGTGAGCCACAGGACGAAGACGCAGACCCCCATCGCGAAGCTGCGGATCTTGAGGGGGAAGATCTCGGCGAGGATGAGCCATCCCAGGGGCCCGAGGGTGGCCTGCATCGAGAACACGAAGCAGACCACGAAGACCATGATCATGTACGGCTTGAAGGCCGCGCTGTCCGGGATGAGCAGGGCCGAGAGACCGGTGAGCAGATGGAAAGTGACGATCAGCGTGTAGCCGCCGAGCAGCATGGTGCGCCGGTCGACGCGATTGATCAGCATGATGCCGATGGAGATGCCCAAGACGCTGGCGAGGCCGTTGAAGGTGTTGGCGAGGATCGCGCCGTTGGCAGAGAACCCGGAGTCCTCGAGGAGCTGGGTGCCGTAGTACATGATCGCGTTGATGCCGGTGACCTGTTGGCAGATTCCCACGCCGATCCCGACCAGGATGAGGCGTCGGATCCACGGCACTGCGAGGTCGGCCCAGCCGCCGGTCCTGGATGCGTTGTCCTCGTCGGAGAGTTGGTGAACTTCCGCCAGCTCGGCCTCGGCGCGTTCCGGGCTTCGCACTTGCTTCAGAACGGCCAGGGCCGCCTCGTCGTGGCCCTGGGAGCTGAGCCATCGGGGACTCTCCGGCATGCGTAGCATTCCGAAGAACAGTGCGAAGGCAGGCAGGACCGAGACGATGAGCATGAATCGCCAGATGGTGTCGTGCTCGCCCCAGATATTAAAGATGATCGCGTTGATGACGAACGCCGCGAACTGGCCTGAGACGATCATGACTTCGTTGCGGGTGACCAGTGAGCCACGCTTCTCGTAGGGAGACACCTCGGCGAGATAGACGGGGACGGCGACGGAGGAGCCGCCGACTGCCAGACCGAGGATGAACCGGAAGAGCGTGAGGACCTCCCAGTTCGGGGACGCGAAGCAGCCGAAGGACCCGAAGGCGAACACCGCGGAGAGGATCAAGATGGTGCGCCGGCGTCCGAACCGGTCGCAGAGGCGACCGCCGATGGCGGCACCGAAGGCCGCGCCAAACACGAGCATGCTGACCACGAGACCCTCGCGAAACGCGGTGAGTCCCAGGTCGTGTTCCATCGGTTTCACCGCGCCGTTGACGACGCCGGTGTCGTAACCGAAGAGCAGGCCACCGAACGTCGCGACAACGGCTATCAGGCCGAGTCGCTTCGAGTGCGGCCCCGGTCTGTCCGGTGGGAGGGTCGGCTGTGCTGTTGCTGCTGTGGACTGTGCACCGCGGCTCATGGGTGTGTCCTCTCAGGGTGGCGTCAGCGGTTTATGCGGGCGCAAGAACGATGTCGAAGCGGGCGCGTGCCCAAGTGCGGTCGTCGAGTTCACGTCCGTCCGGGGTCGCGGTGCCGGCCGGTTGCTGCACGAAGTCCTTGATCAGGGAGTCCTTGACGCCGAATACGGTGTCGGATTCGAGGAGCTCGTCGCCGCGTACGAAGATGTGCGTCACCAATGTCCGCAGCTGTGGGGCGGACACCATGAAGTGCAGGTGGGAGGCGCGCATCGGGGAACGCCCGGTGGCCTCCAGCATCCTGCCCACTGGCCCGTCGTGCGGGATCGGGTACGGCGTCGGGGTGAGGCCCCAGAAGCGGAACTCTCCCTGCTCGTCGCTGAAGAGGTGGGCCCGGCCGGAGACACGGTTATCGGTGTACTGGACGTCGTAGAAGCCGTCCTCGTCGGCTTCCCACACTTCGATGCGGGCGTTTGGAACGGGCTTGCCCTCAGTGTCCCGTACGGTGCCCTCGACCCAGCAGGGCTGGCCGGCCGCGCCGCCGGAGAGGTCCCCGCCCTGCTCGATACGGGGTGCGTCGTCGACGAAGAATGGGCCGAACACGGTCGCCTCCGTGGCATCCCCGCAGGCCTCGTTGTTGACGTTGATGGTCTGCATGGACGCGCCCAGGACATCGGAGAGCAGAATGAACTCCTGGCGCCGGTCATCGGTGATGTGGCCGACCTCGGTAAGGAACTCGATCGCTTTGTTCCACTCTCCTTCCGTCAGGCGCACCTCACGGACGAATGCGTGCAGGTGGCGGACGAGCGCCTGCATGACCTGCTTGAGCCGTGGGTCCTGACATCCGTCGAAGGACTGCAGGACGGTCTCGATGAGCCGCTCCTCGACAGCCTGTTGAGCTTTGGAGACGTCATGTTGGCCGGGTGCGGCAACGGGGGAGTTGTCAACGGTGTTGCGATCAGGCATGGCGTTCCTCGGTTGCGTGAGCGGATACGTGTGCCGGTGTCGTGGCTGCAGAGCGGTGGTGTGTCGTCAGGCCTTGTCGCCGGGTTCTGTGCTGGGCCGCTCTCCGGCCCAGGCCGCACGAAGGAGGCCGGCGACGGCGTTGTGCGTAATAGGGCGGGGGTTTCCGTATGAGCGGCTGGTGACCTCGTCGGCAATCCGATCAATGTCGCTCTCCTGCATTCCCAGCTCGGCGAGGGTGCGTGGTGCCCCCAGCTCACCTGCCAGGTGCCAGAGCCGGTCCGCGGGGCCGCCTTCGCCCGGCAACACCCGCGTGAGTGCAGTTGTCGCATCAGGCGTGGCCGGTTGGTTGAAGGCGAGGGCGTGCGGGAGCACCACCGTGTGGGTCTGCGCGTGCGGAAGGTTCAGAGTGCCGCCCAGGGCATGGCACAGCTTGTGGTGCAGGGACATGGTCGTCGCTCCCAGGCATGCGCCGCACAGCCATGAGCCGTACAGTGCCCCGGCACGGGCGGCGGCGTCCGATCCGTCGGCCACGATGCCGGGCAGCGCTGAGGCCAGGGCACGGACGCCTTCCTGCGCCATCAGGGAGATGATGGGTGTCGCGTCCGGCGCGTACAGTGCTTCGACCGCGTGCGCGATGGCGTTGAAACCGCTGGTCACCGACATCGAAACCGGTAGCGACAGGGTCAGGTCGGGGTCGTAGACGACGCTGCGGGGCAGCACCCGGGCGTCGCGCCCCGTTTCCTTGCGGCCGTCGGTGGTCAGGCCCCAGACCGGGGTCATCTCCGAGCCGGAGTAGGTGGTGGGGACGGCCACGATCGGCAGGCCATGCTTGAGCGCGATGGCCTTCCCGAGGCCGATCGCCGAGCCGCCACCCACCGTGACGCATCCGTCGGCTCCGACCCTTGCGGCTTCGGTGCTCGCGTTCTCGGCCACCTCGCTTGGTACGTGCATGACGGCATCCGCCAGCACTCCCACACACCGGCCGCCCAGGGCGTTCGCCACCAGCTCCGCGGTGTCCTCCTGGCCGGGCGAGCACAGGACCAGGACGCGCGCCAGACCGATCTGGTCCAGTTCCTCGGGCAGCGCCGACAGTGACTTCGCCCCGAATCGGACGCGCATCGGCAGGGCTTCATGGACGAAAGAGTGGATCATCGGCGTCGTCTCCTTGGTGGAGACTTCCTCCTCGGGGCGTGGTGCTTCGGCAGGCAACCTGGCTGTCGCCGCGGTCGATGTGTATTCGCGCCGGCTCGGGGGCCTCGACAAATTTCGCAGTCCTTGGAGGGCCACCAGCGCGATCAAGTGCCATACAGTGGACGAGATGTTCGCACAGTAGGGTGACGTCGCGCCAGAGGTAGTGCACGTTAAGTTCGGACAGCATGACCACTCAGTGAGAAGTCAATCCATCGCGGCATCGGTGGCTGCACAGGTCAATGGGCAGGTGCGGCTCTGGGGGCCCGTTCGTACTCGCAGGGATGAGGCAGGCAGTGAGTGCCATCCAGTTGTTGAAGAAGGCCGGCCAGATCGTGGACGAACTGGCACGGCTCGGACCGTCGACACCGGCGGAATTGGCCAAAGCGGTCTCTGAACCCCGTCCGAGTGTCTATCGGATCGCCGCGGCCCTGGAGCAGACGCAACTGGTCCGCCCGGCTGGTGACGGGCGTCTTGAGTTGGGAACCGGGGTGCTGAGGCTGGGCGAGGCTGTGGTCGACGCGTACGTTGACCGCGTTGAACTGCGCAAGCAACTGCGCTGGGCGCAGGGGCAGTTGGGTATGAGCGTGTCCTTCCGTGTCCTGCAGGGGGGCGGGGCATTGTGCTTGGATCAGGTGGACGGGTCTGACGTGGACATGCTGGTGCTGGCGCCCGGCAGGACCTTGCCCCTCCATGCCGGTGCGGCCTCCCAGGCGTTGCTCGCCTTCTTGCCTGCCAAGGTCCGTGACCAGGTCCTCGTGCAAGAGCCGTTCGAGCCCCTCACGCCGCAGACTCCGGTGAAGGCGGACGATCTCCAGCTCAGGCTTGAGCGCACGGTCGCCCGCGGGTGGAGCATCGAGGACGGCGAGGCGATCGAGGGGGTCGCCTCGATCGGTGCCCCTGTGCGGGACCGGAGTGGAGACGTCGTCGGGGCTGTCTGTGTGGCCGGACTCAGGGAGCGGGTCCTCGCACAGGAAGGTGCGGCCAGTGAGACGGTCCTCGCGGCAGCGCGGGCGATCGAGGCATCCATCGCCGGGCGGTCCCGCCCGGACAAGGGCGTTGGTGATTCTGTCCCGGGGGTGCCTGTCGGGGACGAGCCTGCGGGATCGCGTTCCCCGGCAGTGATAGCCAAGGCCGGGGCCCTTATGGAGGTGCTGGCCGACGAGCACGTCGCGACCTCGACCCGCCTCACGGAGCGGCTCGAGGAGCCGGTCAGCTCTGTCTACCGCATGCTCGGCACGCTGGCCGAAGCGGGATGGGTGGAACAGATAGGGCCTCGTGGTGCCTACCGAGTGGGCGGCAAGATGCTGCGGCTCTCTGGTGAGATGGCGCGTCGCCTGGATGTTCGCAGGGCTGCCGTGCCGGTCCTGGAGGAGATCCATAAGGCGACGGGGGAGACGACCTTTCTCACGATTCGCCGCGGTACCCGAGCCGTCTGCATCGAGCGGGTCGACGGGGTGCGCGTCAACAGCAGGGTTCTGCAGTTGGGGCAGTCACTGCCGCTCCATGTGGGGGCGGCCCCTCGTGCGTTGCTGGCCTTTGAGGAGCGCACGGCCTGGGAGGAGTACGCCGCGATCGCCACCAATAGCGGAGATCCGTGGCGTGACCTTCAGTCGCGACCCGAGCTCTACGCCGATCTGGAGAGGATCCGCGTGCAGGGGCACGTTGTCAGCGACAACAACGTGACCCCTGGAATTGCCGCGATTGGCGCCCCGATCTTCGATCATCGTGGTGAGGTCGCGGCCTCGTTGTCTGTGAGTGGCCTGCGTGACGGCATCTTGGCCACACCGGGCGATGGGCTGTCCGTCACGGACCTGGTGCGCAATGGGGCGGCGGAGCTCTCTCGGTACCTCGGTGCCCCGACTGTGCTTCCGGCGGGGCGCGATGACGCGTCGTCAATCGACATCGAGTAGTGATCCAGCCCACAAGGAGCAACTCCTTGTGGACGCCCTGTCCAGTGTGTGAAAGTAATTGCCGTCGCTGCGCGAGTGCCCCGGGCAGCGCGATCCGGGAGTCGGCAGCATGCATCGACGGCAGCGCATCCCGACGACAACGACTCGTGATCTCACAACAGTTCGCCCGCTCGCTCTGAGCGGGCCGACGGCTCGGAACGACAGGAGAGCAACCTTGGAACCGATCATCGTGGGACTCCTGGGCATCACCCACCCGCACGCGTCGGCGCGAGTGCGCGCCCTGCGTGAGATCGAGGGCGTCGAGGTGGTCGCGGCCGCCGACGACGATCCCCGACTCACGTACTTCACCGAGAAGTACGGGCTTGAGGCCCGCACCATCGATGGCGTGCTCCAGGACGAACGCATCAACGCCATCATGGTCCACTCCAAGAGCCGCGACATGGTCCCGCACGCTCTCCGAGCCCTGGACGCCGGCAAGTCCGTGGTCGTCGAGAAGCCGGGAGGTGGCACGGCCGAGGACCTACTGCGCCTGCGCCAGGCGGAGGCCGAAGCCAAGCCCGGCCAGGTCGTGCAGGTCGGCTACAACGTACGTCTGGCCCAGTCGGTGAGCCGTGCCAAGGAACTGATCGAGCAGGGCCTGATCGGGGAGGTAGTCACGGTCTCCGCCCGCGGCGCCGCGCTGGTCGGCGAGCATGAGACGCAACACCTCAACCAGCCCGCCGACATGGGCGGCGTGCTGTGGATTCTCGGCTGCCACATGCTCGACTCCCTGGTGCGCATGTTCGGTGCTCCCGAGTCGGTCAACGCCCGTGTGCACAAGTCGCCCAAGCTCTCCGGCGATGCGAGCCGCGAGGACTCTGCCGCGGTACTTCTCAACTACCCCGACAAGTCGATGACGTTCAGTTTCGACGGGCACGACCACCTGGAGTGGTTCGAGAGCTCCCGCATCAGTGTCTACGGCACGGGCGGCATGATCGAGCTCGGCATCCTCCCGCAGAAGCTCCGCGTCTACGTCGACGAGGACCGCGGGGGATACCCGGCCGGGTGGACGGAGTGGACGCAGAGCCACTTCACCCCGCCTTTCGCCCGTACCGAGGCGAACAAGTTCTCTGAGCTTCCTGAGCTGGAGAACATCAGCAACTTCCACCCCGAGATGCGCGGCTGGGTCGAAAGCATCCGCACGGGTGCCCCCGTTGTCGCGCCCGTGTCTGACGCACTGACGGTGGCCCGTATCGTCGACGCCTGCTACCGCTCCGAGAAGGAGCGCGGCGCCTCGGTCGATGTGGAGGCCGGAGCATGAGCGCGAACAGCGAGAACGCCGTGACCCCTGCGATACCCGATCTGATCGCCACTTGCTGGACCAGCGCGGGCGCCGTCGCGCCGATGCAGGACGACGAGCGGAGCCCGGTCCCCCTGGCTGAGCGCATTGAGGCCGTCGCGAGAATCGGTTGGGCCGGCGTCGGCCTGGTCCACGCCGACCTGGTCGAGGCACGGGACACCATCGGCTACACCGAGCTGTCCAAGATGATCCGTGAGGCCGGCATCGGCATCGTCGAGGTCGAGTTCCTCGACAACTGGTGGACCACGGGAGCCGAGCGTGCAGCTGCGGACGCCGTCCGTGCCGATCTCTTCGAAGCCGCAACGGCACTCGGCGCCCACCACATCAAGGTCGGCGCGGGTCTCACAGAGAGCCCGCTGCCGCTCGCTCACCTGGCGGACGCGTACCGCGACTTGGCAGATGAGGCCGCCGCATCCGACATCCGCCTCGCACTCGAAGCCACGCCCTTTTCTCACCTGCGGACCACGCAGGAAGCAGTCGAGGTCGTCACCAAGTCGGACAGCCCCTCGGCGGGTCTGCTGATCGACATCTGGCACACCTACAAGGGGCGCCTCTCGAACGACGAGGTGTGGAACGTAGTTCCCATGGAACGTGTCACCGCGGTCGAGATCAACGACGGAACCGCGGAGATCCGGGACACGGTCGCCGGAATCGTCGACGACTCCAGCAATCGCCGCAAGTACTGCGGCGAAGGCGCCTTCGACACCGCGGCCTTCGTCCAGCGCACGCTCGACGCAGGATACCGGGGCGCCTGGGGCGTCGAGATCATCTCGGCCGAGCACCGGGGCAAGCCGTTCGCGGAGGGCCTGCAGCGTGCCTACGACACAGCCGTGAGCTGCTTCCCGAGCAGCTGAGCCCTCTCGGCTCGAATCCTCGCACCGTCACGCCAACAAAGTAAGGAACCACCATGTCTGAACGCCGCCTGCGCCTGGCGCTGTTCGGTTCCGGTCGCATCGGTCAGGTGCACGCCCGGAGCGTCGCCGCCCATCCGAGTATCGACCTCGTCGTGGTCGCCGACCCCTTTATCGAAGGTGCCCAGCGGCTGGCCGCCGAGACCGGCTCCAAGGCCGTAGCGGACCCCGATGAGGTGTTCGCCGAGGCGGATCTCGACGGTGTCATCATCGCCTCGCCCACCAGCACACATGTCGACCTGATCACCCGGTCGAGGGCGCACGGTCTCGCCGTTCTGTGTGAGAAGCCCATCGATCTCGACATCGACACTGTCCTGGAGTGCCAGGACAAGCTCGGTGACAGCACCGCACCGATCATGCTCGGCTTCAACCGGCGTTTCGACCCGAACTTCGCCGCGGTGCGCGCCCGCGTCGCCGCTGGAGAGATCGGAAGGCTCGAGCAGCTGACGATCATCAGCCGCGACCCTGCTCCCGCACCGGAGGACTACATCGCCGGATCCGGCGGCATCTTCCGCGACATGACGATCCATGACCTGGACATGGCGAGGTTCTTCGTCCCTGACATCGTCGAGGTCACTGCGGTCGGCAGCAACGTCTTCAGCGACGACATCAAGAAGTACGACGACTACGACTCCACCGTCGTCACCTTGCGTGGTCGTGACGGCGAGATCATCACCATCACGAACTCCCGCCACTGCGCCTACGGGTACGACCAGCGCCTCGAGGCGTTCGGCTCCGCAGGAATGCTCGCGGCCGGCAATGTCACCGAGACCACCGTGCGCAAGTTCGGCAGTGAAGGGACCGAGGGCGCGGGCCCGTGCCTTCCCTTCTTCCTCGAGCGCTACGCGGACGCTTACCGCGCCGAACTCGACGCTTTCGCGCACGCCATTCGCAGTGGCGAACCCTGCTCTCCCAGCTTCGAGGATGGTGTCACCGCGCTCGTCCTGGCGAACGCCGCGGAGGAGTCCGCCCGTGCTGGCAAGTCGGTCACTCTGTGATCTGGGGAGGAGGACGAGGAGACGTTCGAGCTCCGAGGCCGACGCGGTTCTGAGGGACTTATATGGGGGCATACTGTCGGAGATCGTTGACGATATTCCACTCGATCCGGTCCAACAGCATTGAGGGCGAACACATCGTTGAACCGGGCCGCGTAGTCCTCCAGCGGCCCCGGTGCGGGCGGACACGGACGTGGGGCGTCATCTCCTGCCTCCAGCAGGCCAGTTGAGCTCCTGCCTCCGGCGTACGGTGGGCCCGTCAGACCGTCAACCCTCTCTGTCGCCGGGTTTAACGAACCACCGGTAGAGTGCCTCAGCCGTGTTGCTCGTCCCGTAGGCGCTCTGAAATGGTCGCGGCTGCCTGCTTGACGACGAGCACGGCGTGGTCGAACTCGACGTCCCGCCGTTCGTTCTCGTCCCAGGCGACACCCACGCTGCCCAGGGACGTCTTCTGGTCTGTGAGGATCGGTGCCGCGACGCTGTAGACGCCGGGGTTGAACTCGCCGACAGTCAGGAGGTGGCCGTCCTTTTTGATCGCCCCCAACGTCGAGCGGAATTCGCTCCACGTGCTGCCGAGTCCGGCGTTCTCGATTTCCGTGCTCTGGCGGGCGTAGACGGCTTTGAGGCGGTGGTGGGGGAAGTGGGCCAGGATGACCTTCGATACCGATCCTTGAAACAGGGGGCGGCGTTGGCCTCGGCTGAATCGGTTCTCTGGGCTGAGGGGGGCGCGGTACTCACCGACGCACAGGACCGAATCGCGGAACGCGGTGCAGAGAAGCGCCGAGTGTCCGATCTTGTCCACCAGGTCCTCAAGAACGCCACGGCTGGCCAGGAGCAGGGGGTCCGTCTGTCGGATCTGCAGGTCCATCTCGATGATCCGCGGGCCGAGGGTGTACTGACCGTTGCGCACTGCGTCGAGCAGCCCCGCCTCGTGCAAGGTCTTGATGTAGCGATATCCCGTCGACCGGGAGGTCTCCAAAGCCTCGAGGATGGCGGCTGTGGACCATACGGGCTCTGCTTCGCTGAACAGCTCCAGGATGTGGAGCATCTTGGCCAGGCTCGCGCTGCCCTGGGGGGTAGGCACTGTCATGACGAGACAATATCCCGCTATGTGGGATATTGCCAATGATGGTGGCGAGGTCAATAGCGCGACCACGCGAGAGCGGGGCGGCCCCAATGGGGTGCCCATTCGGTTCTCACCCTGCGATTTCCGGCGAAATCCTTTTTCGGTGAGGGCGCTTCGTCGGTCGGCACCGGTGAATGGCGACGATAGTGCCCCGCCGAGCCCGAATCCAGCGGTGGGAGCCTGCAGTGGTTGCCGAAACTCAGGGCCTGAGCGGCGCGAGATGCTCCGCATCCTCTGCTCAGGCCCTGAGACATCGGCCTGCGGTCACGCCCGCGGAACCGCCATGTACTTGTACTCGAGGAACTCGTCGATGCCGACGCGGCCGCCCTCGCGTCCCAGGCCGGACGCCTTCACACCACCGAACGGCGCGGCCGGGTTGGAGACGATGCCGGTGTTCAGGCCGACCATGCCGACCTCGAGGGCCTCGCCCACACGGAAGCCGCGGTCCACGTCCTGGGTGAAGAGGTAGCCCGCGAGGCCCCACGGGGTGTCGTTGGCGAGGCGGATGGCCTCTTCCTCGGTGTCGAACGGGACGACGGGGGCAACCGGACCGAAGATCTCCTCGGTCATGAGGTCGGCCTCCGCCGTGACATCCGAAAGGACAGTGGGTGCGTAGAAGTAGCCCGGGCGGTCCGGCCGGCTTCCGCCGCAGACGACCTTCGCGCCCTTGCCGACGGCGTCGTCGACGAGCTCCTGGACCTTACGGAGCGCCTTTTCCTCCACGAGCGGGCCCACCTCGGTGCCGGCCTCGACGCCGTCGCCGACCGGCATCGCGCCCAGACGCGCGGCGAGACGGCGAGCGAATTCCTCAGCGACCGGACGCTGTACGAAGATCCGGTTCGCTGCCGTGCAGGCCTCACCCATGTTGCGCATCTTGGCCGCGACCGCCCCCTCGACCGCACGGTCCAGGTCGGCGTCCTCGAAGACGAGGAACGGTGCGTTGCCGCCGAGTTCCATGGACGAGCGCATGACGTGCTGGGACGCCTGCTCGAGCAGGCGCACGCCGACCCCGGTCGACCCCGTGAAGCTGATCTTTCGGGCGATGCCGCTCGACATCCACGGGGAGACCACCGAGGACGCGTCGGTCGTGCACACCACGTTCAGAACACCGTTGGGAAGACCGGCCTCGATCAGGATGTCCACGAGCGCCAGCGAAGAGAGCGGGGTGAGGTTGGCGGGCTTGAAGACGATCGTGCAGCCGGCCGCGATGGCCGGCCCGATCTTGCGCGTGCCCATGGCGAGGGGGAAGTTCCACGGCGTGACGAGCACACAGGGGCCGACCGGTTCGCGCGAGACGAGGATGCGGTTCTTCCCGTCGCCGGTCGTCGTCAGGTCTCCGCCG
The DNA here is from genome assembly GCF_030766975.1 of Streptomyces sp. KL116D. NCBI lineage: Bacteria > Bacillati > Actinomycetota > Actinomycetes > Kitasatosporales > Streptomycetaceae > Streptomyces > Streptomyces sp. KL116D. The sequence goes on from NZ_JASERH010000147.1 coordinate 42,992, forward strand.
ATGCGGACGGCTTCTTCGGAGAACCAGCGGAAGAACTCGGCGGCGTATGTGACCTCTCCCTTGGCCTCGGCCAGGGGCTTGCCCATCTCGGTGGTCATGATCAGGGCGAGCTCGTCCTGTCGCGCCATGACCAGGTCGTAGGCCCGGCGCAGGATTTCGCTGCGCTCACGCGGACTTGTCCTGGCCCAGTTCTTCTGCACGCGGCCTGCGGTCTCGATGGCACGCAGCGCGTCTTCGGGGCCGCCATCGGCCACGGTTGCGACGACTTCTTCAGTGGCCGGATTGATGACGTCGAAGCGGGCGCCGGATGCCGCTTCGTCCCACTTGCCGTCGATGAAGATGCCGGTACTGACCTTGGCGATGGCCTCGCGGGCCTGCTGCGAGGTGTTCGGGGAGGTGGCGTTCGTGGTCATGAGAGTTCCTGTGTTCGCTTGGTGTGTCGGTCGTTGGCGGTGGTCGGGGTCGAACGCTGGTCGAGGAGTTGGGCCAGGTGGAGGCCGGGGCGACTGGAGTCGAGCTGGTCCACCTGCCGTGCGCAGGAAAAGCCGTCGGTGAGCACGGCTGTGTCATGGTCGGTGGCCCTGAGTGCCGGGGCGAGCGCGTTCTCGGCGACCTGCATGCTCACGTCGTAGTGCTGGGCTTCGAAGCCGAAGTTTCCGGCAACGCCGCAGCAGCCGTTGGCGTCGACGACGTCGCGTACACCTGCTGCCTCAAGCACCGTGCGTTGGGCGGTGGAGCCGAAGACCGAGTACTCGTGGCAGTGCGTTTGGAGTACGGCCTGTGCCGGCAATGGCCGTGCTGGGGATGGCTGCCAGCCCGCTGCCACGCGATCGGCGAGGTGTGAGGCGAAGCTGCGCACCCGTGCCGCGACGCGTTTGGCCTGCTCGGTGTGCACCAGTTCGGGCAGGTCCTTTCGCAGCGCGGCCGCGCAGCTCGGTTCGATGACCACGATAGGCCGGTCGGTGCCGTCGTCGAGTGCTTCCGCGGCCTTGGAGAGCAGCCGCTTCGCTGTGCCGAGCTGCCCCGTGGAGATCCACGTCAGACCGCAGCAGGCGTCGGCGGAGCACTCGACGGCGTTACCGGAGTCCGCGAGGACGCGAGCCGATGCGCCGGCGACCTCGGGTCGGAAGCCGCGCGTGAACGTGTCCACGAACAGAACCACCGAGTCCTTGGCGTCGGCCCCACCCGCGGTTCCGATGTCGGCATCGGCGATCTCGCGCCGCCACTCGCCCGCTCCCGCGAACCGAGGAAGCGCGCGTTTTGTGGTGAGCCCGCCCGCAGCCGCTGCGACCTTGCCCAATGGGGTCGCGAGGACCGCGTTGACGATGCTGGAAATTCGGCCCGTCAGCTTGAGCCACCGAGGGAGCCAGCCGAGAGAGAAGTGCGCGAGAGGGCGCAGGCGGCCACGGTAGTAGTGGTCGAAGAATTCCGACTTGTACGTGGCCATGTCCACGCCGGCCGGGCAGTCGGTCGAGCAGGCCTTGCAAGCCAGGCAGAGGTCCAGTGCTTCCCGGACCTCTTCGGACCGCCAGCCCTCCTCGACCGTGCGGGCGCCGCGGACCATGTCCTGCAGGACGCGGGCACGGCCTCGCGTCGAGTCCTTCTCATCGCGAGTGGCGCGGTAGCTCGGGCACATCACGCCGCCGCTGTCCGCGCGACACCTGCCCACGCCGATGCAACCCTGAGTCGCGTGGACCCAAGGATCTGTCTCAGCGGAGGCTGCCGGGCTCAGGTCGAAACTCGTGCGCCATTCGCGCTCCGGCACGCCTGCGAGGGCGAGGTGGGAGTCCATGGGGTCGGGGTCCGTCATGGAGCCTGGGTTCAGGATGCCGGCGGGGTCCCACAGGCGTCGGCATTCGGAGAACGCGTCCATGACCGCCGGCGAGTACATCAGGGGCAGCAGCTCGGACCTGGCACGGCCGTCGCCGTGCTCTCCGGACAGCGATCCGCCGTGCCGGACCACAAGTTCCGCGGCTTGGTGGGTGAACTGGCGAAAGACCTTGCGGCCCTCCTCGGTGCGCAGATCGTAGGTGACGCGAATGTGCATGCACCCGGCGCCGAAGTGCCCGTACATGACCCCGGTGAGTTCGTGCTCAGCCAGGAGTTCGCGGAGGTCGGCGAGATAGTCGGCAAGCCGCTCGGGCGCGACGGCCGAGTCTTCCCAGCCAGGCCACGACTCACCCCCGGACGCCAGACGTGAGGACAGCCCTGCCCCGTCTTCTCTGACCCGCCAGAGCGAAGCCCGCTCTGCCGGATCCGCGGCCGCGCGGCCTTGGATAAGTCGCCCGTTCTGCGCAAGCCGCGTGAGCAGTCGGTCCGCCTGAGCCACCACGGACGCCGGGTCGTCACCGTCGAGGTCCACGAAGAGCCATGCACGGCCCTCGGGCAGGCCCAGCACGGCGTCGGGGCCCCGACGGTGCCGCATCGTGGCCACGATCGCCTCGTCGGTGCCTTCGACGGCGGCCGGGGAGAACTCGAGGATCGTGGGGATGTCACGGGCGGCGTCGACGACGTCCTCGTACCCGAGGCAGACGAGCAATGCGCTCGCCGGCTTCGGTACGAGCTTCATGCGCGCGCCGACGACTATGGCCCACGTCCCCTCCGAGCCGACGATCGCGCGGGCGACGTTGAACTTCTTCTCCGGCAGAAGATTCTCAAGGTGATAGCCGGAGACCTGCCGAGGAATCCGGCCCAGCTCGAGGCGGAAGGCGCTCAGGTTCTCCTGGGCGAGCCGGGTCAGTGACGTCGTGAGGGACTCCGCCGTGGCGACGGAGAACGAGTCGGCGAGATCGGTGGCCCGCAGGCCCGTTTCGGTCGCTGTAAGCCGCGCTCCGTCGACAGTGACGAGGTCGATTTCCGCCACGTGATCGGAGGTGCGACCGTAACGGACGGAGTGGTTGCCGCACGCGTCGTTACCGATCGCTCCACCGATGGTGGCGCGATTCTTGGACGAGGGGTCGGGCGCGAACGTGCGGCGACCGCCGGTGACGTATTCCACCTCGCGGGACAGCGTCGCGAGGATGACGCCAGGCTCAACGTCGACCGTCCCGGCTTCCTCGTCGATGCCGAGCACACGGTCCATGTGCCGTGAGAAGTCCAGTACCAGGCCGGGGCCAACTGCGTTGCCTGCCATGGAGGTTCCGCCGCCGCGAGCGACGATGGCGGTGCCGCTCGCCCGGCATGCCGCGACAGCGGCCACGACGTCCTCGACGGTGCGCGGGAATGCGACGGCGAGCGGTTCGACGCGGTAGTTGGAGGCGTCGTACGCGTACTCGGAACGCCGTCGAGACGACGCGTCCGCCGGAACCCCCGCCTCCGTGAGTTGCCGGAGCAATGCGGCAGCCCGGTCGCTTGCCTCGACGGCGGTATCGCTGGGCGAATCGCCCCGTGCACCGTCGACGACGGTGCCCTGATGCAGCGGTTCGGAGTCCTGCACTACCGGACGGCTGGCGGAATCGGTCATGGGCATGAGCTCTTTCTCGGAAAGACAGGCAGTAGTCGGCGACCGCGACACGGGGCCGGGCGAACCCCGTGTCGCGGTGATGCCGACTCAGAACGTGTGCAGCACCGCGCGAAAGAACTCGGTCGGCTCGACGGCCTCCACGGGTACCGGGCCCTCATTGGCCAGGAACTCGTAGCCGGTCTCGGGACCGTACTTCTCGCCGCCCGCGGTCACCTCACCCTTGATCTGGAACAGGATCTCGATGGAGGAGAACTGGCCTGCCTGGTACACCGCGCCGGGCTCCAGGCGCAGGAACCCGATCCGCAGGTCGCGTTCCGTGAAGCGACCCAGCCACTTCTCCGAGACGCCTGCGTCACGCTGCTGCCAGTCGTAGGCCTTCGGGTCCATCGCGATGACGTCGGTGTAGCGCGGCGCCGCGAACTCCAGCTTGCGCCCCATGGCACGTTCGAAGATCGCCTGCGAACCGTCCGTGGACTGGGGCTCACCGTTGGCGTCCTTGTAGTGGTACAGACCCTTCTTGAACTCCCCGGTCTTGTTGAGCTCGGCGTTCACCTCCTCCCGCTTCGCGACGCTGAGGTAGCCCTGGCCGCTCGCGCCGCCGCACTGAAGGACCATGGTGCGAAGGTCCGCCGGGCGCTCCTGAGGGCCGTAGTGGATGCTCTCGGGGAAATACCCGACCCAACCCTCTTCCAGCACGTCGGTCTCGGTGTACGGGAGTCGACCTTGGATGACGTAGCGGATCTGGTCGAAGTTGTGGCGGTGGCGCGGAGTGCGCCAGCCGCCGTCGCCGGTGTGGCCCATGTTCAGGTCGTAGTTGTTCGGCGAGCCGTCCTCGCCGAACAGCAGGTGCTTCTGGTCGAGGACGCCCTCGCGCATGGTTCCGACCCGTTCGTTGCCGGTGTCCGCTGCTTTGCTGACGCGCATCTCTGCTTCTCCAAAAGGTTGATGTCATCCCGCCCGTGGCGAGTGCCGATTGGGCTGCTTCGTCCGGCCGTGCCCACAGGCGTCATGCCGTGGCGTGGAGCCCGGCGTTGCCATTGACGATATCCCATAATGCGGGATACCTTTCAAGTGCCAGCAGGGATTCCACCTCTAAATCCCACAGTATGGGACATATGAGTCTGAATTATCTGGAGGTGGATCAGGTGAGGCGTGAGTGCAGGCGGCCGGGATGGCGCCCCCCGTTCACCACTGGCGCATACCCACCACGAAGCGCGACGCGACGAGGATCGGACATGACGACAACACCCCTGACTCACACCCCCCAAGACTCCGGTGTGCCGGCGTCGGCGCGGGACTTCAGCGTGGAGGGGCGGGTGGTCCTGATTACGGGGGCTGCTCAGGGCATCGGCCGCGAGCTGGCACGGCAGTTCGCGGCGGCCGGGGCGTATGCCGTGGTGGCCGACCTCGACAGTGCGAAAGCGGATGGGGTCGTCAAGGAGATTCGTGATGCCGGGGGAGTCGGCCTTGCTGTGCAGGTGGACGTCACCGACGAGACCTCAGTTGCGGCGATGGCCGACACCGTCCTCGAGAAGTGGGGCAAGGTCGATGTGCTGATCAACAACGCGTCGATCTTCGCGACTATCGAGAAGGGGCCGTTCGACCAGATCCCCTTGACGCAGTGGGAACAGGTACTGAAGGTCAACGTCACCGGCAGCTACCTGTGTGTGCGGGCGGTGGCCCCCCACATGCGAGAGGCGGGCTTCGGGCGCATCATCAACGTCTCGTCCGACTCGGTGGCCCGCGGCACCGTCAACTATCTGCACTACGTCACCTCCAAGTCGGCTGTGATCGGAATGACCAATTCCTTGGCGCGCGAGCTGGGCGGCTATGGAGTCACCGCCAACTGTGTGCGGCCGGGCATGGTCGCCACCGAAGTCGAGCGCACCGTCAATCCCACCGTCGAGGGCCGCGAGCGTGCGGCCTCGCAGCAGTGCATCCCGCGGGGGATGGTCCCCACGGACCTGGTGGGGGTCATGTTCTTCCTGGCTACCCCGGCCTCTGCGTTCGTCACCGGACAGACCATCGCCTGCGACGGCGGTTACACGCACAACAGCTGATCCCACCCGACAAGCCACTTGCAGTCTGAGGAGACCTCGTCGCCATGCAGAAGTACCCACACCTCTACATCGACGGTCGATGGACCGAACCGATCGAGGCCTACGAACACGAACTCGTCGATCCCACCCGTGAGGAGGTCTTTGCACAGGTCACCCTGGGAACCTCCGCCGACGCGGACCGTGCGGTCGCCGCAGCCCGACGTGCCTTCGAGAGCTTCTCCACCACCTCGGTGGACGACCGGATCGCACTGATCGACCGCATCATCGACGTCTACGAGTCGTACGCCGATGACTTCTCCGAGCTGATCGCGCGCGAGGTCGGTATCCCCGTCGGTAGCCACGCCCAGGTCACGGGGCCGGCCCAGCACATGAGGGTGGCCCGAGACACCTTGCGTGAGTACGCCTTTGAGGCGCGAGTGGGTGGAGCCATCGTCCGTCGCGAGCCCATCGGTGTCTGCGCCCTCATCTCACCGTGGAACTGGCCTGTCCAGACCGGAGTCATCAAACTGATCTACGCTCTGGCGGCCGGTTGCACGGTGGTTGCCAAGCCCAGCCTGAACTCCGCCGCCAGTGGTGCGCTCCTGGCGCAGGTGCTGCACGAGGCCGAGGTCCCGCCGGGCGTGGTCAACCTGGTGAACGGCAGGGGGCGCGACGTCGGCGATGCTCTTACCCGCCACCCGGACGTGGACATGGTCTCCTTCACCGGATCCACAGGCGCCGGCAAGGTGGTAGGAGCCGCTGCCGCGGACACGGTGAAGCGCCTGTGCCTCGAACTGGGTGGGAAGTCGGCCAATATCGTGCTGCCCGACGCAGACCTCGAACAGGCCGCGCGCTGGAACATCCAGCGCTGCTTCTTCAATACGGGACAGTCGTGCCACGCCCCCAGCCGCATGCTGGTGCACGAAGACCAGATGGAGCAGGCGGTGCCCTTCCTGGTGGACGAGGCGCGTCGCTACCAGCTGGGCGACCCCCTGGATATCGCAACGACCATGGGTCCGGTCGTCAGCGCCGCCCAGTACAAGTCGATCAGGGGCCACATCCAGAGCGGCCTCGACGAGGGCGCAAAGCTCGTCACCGGTGGCCTCGACCGTCCTGAGGGGCTTACCCAGGGGTACTTCGTGCAGCCCACGGTGTTCACCGGCGTCACGCCGGACATGACGATCGCCAAGGAAGAGGTCTTCGGCCCCGTCCTGGCCGTCCTGCCCTACCGCGACGAGGCCGAGGCGCTGCGCATCGCCAACGATTCGATCTACGGACTCGGCGGCTATGTCTTCGGTCGCGACCGGGCGAAGGCGCAGCGTGTGGCCAACGCGCTGCGCGCCGGACGCATCAGCTTCAACGGCGCGCCCACCGACTCGTACACGCCCATGGGCGGATACAAGCAGTCCGGCATCGGCCGCTCCATGGGCCGGTTCGGCCTCGAGGAGTACCTCGAAGTCAAGTCCGTGTACGGCTTCGAAGACGAGGCGCAGGCGCTGCCGACGCTGTTCGGCTGAGCCACATCGAGCCATAAGCCCCCCCCCGAGTCGAGTCAGTCAGGAGCCGCCACATCATGAACAACGAACCCGACCCCACCCCGTTGCTGCGCAACCCCGCCAAGGAAAAGCTGTCCCGCGGTGAACCGGTGTTCTCGATGACCATCCGCTTGGCGCGGACCGTCGACATCGCCGCCATCGCTCATACCGCGGGCTTCGACTCCGTTTACATCGACATGGAGCACAGCAGCTTCCCGCTGGAAGCGGCGGGCCAGATCTGCATGGCATGCAACTATCTGGGGCTCACCCCCCTCATCCGGGTGCCCGGCCCGGACCCGTTCTTCATGGCCAAGGTCATGGACGCCGGCGCCATGGGGATCGTCGTGCCCGGCGTGCAGTCCGCCGACGAGGCGCGCGCCGCGGTTCGCGCCGTCAAGCACGCCCCCCTGGGCGAGCGCTCCCTGGCAGCTGCCGCCGCGCCCCAGCTGAATTACCGGCCCCTGCCGGCCGACCAGACGGTCCGCGAGCTCGACCGGGCCTCCATGGTGGTCACACAGATCGAATCCCGGGCCGGACTGGAAGCGGCACACGCCATCGCCGCGGTGGACGGCGTGGACATCCTCTTCGTGGGCGCCAGCGACCTCAGCGTCGAGATGGGCGTACCGGGGCAGGTGGATCACCCCGAGGTGCACAAGGCCTTCCTGCACGTCATCGAGGCCTGCCGTAGCCACGGCAAGGCCGTGGGTATCGGCGGGCTCGGCGGGCGCCCCGACCTGGTGCGCCAGTACCTGGAACTCGGCGCCGGCTATGTCTCCACCGGCAATGACATCTCCTTCCTCAGCGCCGCCGCGACGCAAAAGCGGCAGCAGTTCAACTGATTCACAGGCAACCGAACAGGAAACGCACATGAAGATCTGTGTATACGGCGCGGGAGCCGTGGGCGGCCACATCGCCGGACGGCTCGCTGCCGTCGAGGGCGAGAACAAGGTCGAGGTCTCACTGATCGCTCGGGGCCGACAGCTGGCCGCCATCCGCGACCACGGACTGCGGGTGGAGACCAGTGACGGTGAGCTCCTTTCCCACCCGTTCGCAACAGACCGGCCCGGCGATCTGGAGCCTCAGGACATCGTCATCGTCGCGGTCAAGGCCCCGGCCCTGCCGGACATCGCCGAGCACATCGGCTCGCTGCTCCACCGAGACAGCCTGGTCCTTTTCGTCATGAACGGCATCCCTTGGTGGTACTTCCACTCCCACGGCGGGGAGTGGGACGGTACGCGCCTGCAGCGGCTCGATCCAGGTGGGGCGCTGTGGGACCACATCGGTCCCGAGCGTGCCGTGGGAGCGGTGGCCTACACCGCCTGCAGCGTGATTGCGCCAGGGGTGATCCGCGCCGTGAAGCCGCGCAATCGCCTGCTCCTTGGGCGTCCCGACGGGAAGCCGGACGGGCGCCTCGACGCGCTGGCGTCGCTGCTGAACCCCAGCGGTCTGGAGGTCGGTGTCACATCGACCATCCGTGACGCGATCTGGGCCAAGCTGTTGATGAACCTGGTCGGAGGCTCACTGGCAGTGCTCAGTGCCTCTCCGATGAAGGATGTTCTCGATAAGCCGGCCGTGGCCGAGGTCGCGAAGGCCATGGCGGCCGAGGGCGCAGCCATCGCTCGCGCCTTGGGCTGTGACCCGGGAGACCCCGAGGCAGGCCTGAGCAACCTGGCGAAGTCCGGTCACCTCCAGAGCATCGCGCAGGACCTGCAGGCCGGTCGCCCGATGGAGGTCGACGCCATGTTCCGTGTCGCCCTCGATCTGGCCGAACGGATGCAGGTGCCGACCCCCAATCTGGACCTCGTGACCGATCTGGCGATCCAGCGGGCCCGTGCCGCAGGCCTGTACCACGACACCAGTAACTGACGTCGTACGAACCCCTCGAAAGTATTGACCAATTCCCACAATGCTGGATATCTTCAAGAAATCGCCGTGGGGAATCTGTACCCCGTCGCAGTTGGACCGCTGACACACCGAGCCGATGTGTCACGGCAGAGCCGGCAACTTATCCAGACGGTCCGCCCGCGAGAAGGAGCGGTTCACCAACACACCGTCGTGTTCCCGCCGCTGCGGACGAACACCGAGCCGAAAGTAGTAAGACGCATGAACGGACAATGTCGACCGAATCCGTGCGTAACTCGGACTCTCAGCATGGCTGACTACAGCCGCTGTACGGGAGCCGTCCCGGGACGGGACCTGCTCTCCTCTGTCCCCCCTCTCTGTGTCGCCAGCTGGGACTGGAGCCTCACTGCAATGCCGGGAGGGGTTCAGTAATGAACACACACGTCAATGCGGGCCCGCGGCTCGAGAACATCCCGGTCGGCAAGTTTCACCGACGCCTGGCGCTGCTGGTCAGCCTCGGGATGTTCTTCGATTCGTTCGACAACACGCTCTCGGCCGGAGTACTGGCCTCGATGCTGGACACCGGCTTCTCCACGCTGGAGCTCAACTCGCTCTTCCTGTCGGTCACGTTCGCCGGCCTCGCGATCGGGGCGGCGTTTGCCGGCTGGCTCGGTGACCGTGTCGGACGTTCCTTCGCGTTTCAGTTCAGCCTGGCACTCTTCGGGATCCTCGCCCTGGCCGCCGCCCTCGCGCCTTCGATGGAGGTGCTCATCGCCCTGCGCGGTCTGATGAGCATCGGGATGGGCGCCGAGTACGTCATCTGCTACGGCATGATCACCGAGTTCATCCCGCCCGGCCGTCGCGGCCGCTTCCTTGGCCTGCTCGGCATCTTCGCGGGGCTTGGCGTCTCCCTGTCCTCGCTTCTTGGCTGGGTGGTCATTCCGGCGGTCTCCTGGCGCGGGATGTTCATCATCGGCGGCGTGGGCGCGCTGATCGCCTGGTGGATGCGTCGGGACATGCCGGAGTCTCCGCAGTGGCTGGAGTCGCGCGGGCGCTACGAGGAAGCCGAGGCCGTCATCCAGCGGATCGCGCAGGAGTCCGGTGTCTCGGGCCAAGAGGCCGCCGCTCCGGCTTCGGCCGTGGACACAACGGGCGACGCAACGGACGAGAAGGCCGAGTGGGTGCCGATCACGGTGCTGTTCTCGCGTGCCGTCATCCGACGGACGCTGATGGCGCTGTTGCTGACCGTCACCTGTCTCTTCGGCTCTTACGCTGTCACCGGCTGGATGCCCACGTTCTTCGTGGAGCAGGGGATGACCGTCTCGAAGTCGCTCGGGTTCAACGCCGCAATCATGTCCGGCTATGTTGCGGGCCCCCTGCTGTGCATGTTCATTGTCGACCGCCTAGGACGACGCCGCAGTCTCATGATGTTCGGGGCGCTCTCGGCCGTCTTCGCAGGCCTCTACCCGTTCATGACAGCACCCGCACTGGTCATTGCCGTGGGCTTCATCCTGGTCGCTACGGTCGCCTCGTTCCTGACCCTCGGTTTGGGTACAGTCCCGGAGTATTTCCCCACGGCCTTCCGATTCCGCGGCGGTGGACTGGCCCAGACCGCCGGCCGCATCGGCCTGATCTTCTCGCCCTTCATCGTCCTGTGGCTGTTCAACAGCTACGGCGTCTTTGGGGTCATCCTGGCCGTCTCCGGCATGTACGTCATCGTGACCCTGCTCAACGCCGTTGCCGGAGTGGATACCTCCCGCGAGGCGTTGGACCAGATCGCCCCCGAGGGCGACACCACGGACGCGCCAAAGGACCCGAAGGGCCCGCGCTCCGCGCACCGAGAGTCGGACGTGACTCCCGGGCCCTCGCTTTCGGGCTGAGTCTCCGCCGGGATCGTGCCCAACACCCACGGCGCCCTCATCGGGCGCCGTCCCCCTCTGATCATCGAGGATCGTAGACATGCAAGCTGTTGTATTCCTGGGCGAAGACAAGATCGAGCTTCGCGAGCTCCCTGACCCGGTACCCGGACCGGACGAAGTGGTCATCCGTGTGAAGGCCTCCGGTATGTGTGGAAGCGACCTCAACCACCTCCACGGCCCGGTGCGCTCCGAGTCCGAGCAGGTCATCGAAGGCCATGAGCCGTGCGGAGTCGTCGAGCTGGTCGGTGACGCCGTGCGCCCCAGCGAGGCCAAGGTCGGCGACCGGGTCATGGTCCACCACTACGACGGGTGTCGCACCTGTCGGTACTGCCGTACGGGCTGGACGCAGTACTGCCCGAACGCCCGCACCGTGTACGGCGGTTTGGACGGTGACGGTGCACACGCGGACTTCATGAAGATTCCCGCGCACACGCTCATTCGCCTGCCCGACTCCCTTTCTTTCAAGACTGGGGCAGCCATCTCGTGCGGCACCGGGACGGCCTTCGGCGCCATCAAGAGGGTGGGCCTTTCCGCCGACGACACCGTCGCGGTCTTCGGGCAGGGGCCTGTGGGGCTGAGCGCCACCATGCTGGCGAAGGCCTTCGGCGCGCGTGTCATCGCCATCGACGTCGAGCCTTCGCGGTTGGAGATGGCGAAGAAGTTCGGTGCTGACCATGTCGTGAACGCGGCCGAGCAGGATTCTGTGGCCGCCGTTCGTGAACTGACTCGCGACGGGGAAGGTGTGGACAAGTCCATCGAGTGCACGGCCAACGCCGCTGTGCGCCGCCAGTCTGTCCAGGGACTGCGGCGCTGGGGAACCGCCTGCATGGTGGGTGTTTTTGGAAAGATCGAGCTGGACAGCGAAGAGCTCATCCAGTTGCAGAAGACCGTCGTGGGATCGCTTACCTTCAGCAAGAACCTGCAGGAGGAGTGCGCCCTGTTCGTGGCCGAGCGCGGCCTGGACGTGGAGTCCTTGTTCACCGACGAGTTCCGTCTGGACGAGGCGGAGCGGGCCTACGACCTCTTCGACCGACGCCAGATCGGCAAGGGCGTCTTCGTCTTCGATTGAGGCACCATCTCAGGTCAGGTGAAAGGTACGAAGTGAGCACAACCCAGCAGAACGTCGCCCTCTGCAAGCAGGCCCAGGACTTCCTGGCCCGCGATGAACAGCAACTTCTCATCGACGGCGAGCGCGTCCCAGCCGTGTCCGGGCAGACACTGACCACCGTCAACCCGTCTACCGGTGAGGTGCTGGCGAGGCTCGCGGCCGGTGATCAACCCGACGTCGACCGCGCGGTCCTGGCCGCACGCAAAGCGTTCAACAGCCAGTGGAGTTCCTGGACTCCGTACGAGCGCCAGGCGTTGCTCACACGGATCGCCGAGGTCCTCGACGATCGGTTCGAGGAACTGATCCAGATCGAGGCCCTGGATATGGGCGCCCCCGCATCGAGGCTGCGAGGCACCAAGCCGGCACTGATGAAGATGCTGTCGTTCTTCGCATCGCAGGCGGGCAACATCTCGGGCGAGACGTTGATGAACGGCATCCCGGGCAGCGTCACCACGATGACGTTGAAGGCTCCGGTCGGGGTCGTTGGGGGGATCATTCCCTGGAACGGTCCGCTCAACAGCCAGTTTTGGATCATCGGTGCGGTTCTGGCCAGCGGGTGCACCGCGGTGCTGAAGCCGTCCGAGGATGCCTCGCTGTCGGTGCTGCGGGTGGCTGAGATCCTTCATGAGGCCGGGACACCGGCGGGGGTGATCAACGTCGTCACCGGCCTGGGCAAGGACGCCGGCCACGCGCTGGCGGCTCACCCCGGCGTCGACCGCATCGCCTTCACCGGATCCACGGAGACCGGCCGCAGCATCATTCAGGCGTCCACCGTGAACATCAAGAAGCTGCAGCTCGAACTGGGCGGCAAGTCGGCGGACATCGTGTGTGCGGACGCGGACCTCGACAAGGCGGTGCCGGGAGCGGCGATGGGGGTCTTCGCCAACTCTGGTCAGATCTGCTTCGCAGGTACTCGCGTTCTGGTGCAGCGCCCGGTCGTCGAGGAGTTCACCGAACGGCTGCTGGCGTTCGTAGACACCCTGCAGGTCGGACACAGTCTGGACGATGCAGCCACGCTGGGCCCGGTCATCTCGCAAGCGCAGCTGGACAAGGTGCTGTCATACATCGATGTCGGCCAGGCAGAAGGCGCCGAACTGCTCTGCGGAGGCGGACGCTTCGGCGGTGACCTCGCGAGCGGCTATTTCGTACAGCCGAGCGTCTTCGGCGGCGTGAACAACGAAATGCGCATCGCCCGTGAAGAGATTTTCGGCCCCGTCCTGTCGATCGTGCCGTTCGACGATGTGGACGAAGCCATCGCCATCGCCAATGACAACGAGTACGGCCTCGGCGGCGCGGTGTGGTCCCAGAACCTCTCCACCGCGCTCAGGGTGGTCCAGGGAGTCCACACCGGCACGATGTGGGTGAACTGCTACGGCCACATCGATCCGCTGGTCGGATTCGGCGGAACGAAGATGAGCGGCTATGGCTCCAAGGGGAGCTCCGCGCACATGGACACGTACCTGTACACCAAGCGTGTCTACATCGAGCTGTGATCCTACTGTGACCGGCATGAGCGTTCACGGCATTCATGCCGGATCACCCGTGCCAACAAAGGGGTCCGCATGCCCAGTTCTCTCAGGAGAGTGGCCCTCGCCGCCGGGTTCGGGGCGTCGTTGGAGTGGTAAGACTTCTTCCTCTACGGCACCGCGTCGGCCCTGATCTTTCCGGAGCTGTTCTTCCCGCAAGAAGACCACAGGACACCAGCGGCACCTGATCACGGACGCTCTCGGGCTGGTCCTCGCCGTCCTTGTCACGGCCGCTTCGCTCCACGACTCCGCTGGCGGCAAGCAGTTGCTGACCGAGCTGGCCGCGGGCCACCCGAGCGTGACCAGGTCTGGGCCGACGGCGGATACCAGGGCCAAGTGTTCAACCACGGCGCCGCGCTGGGGATCTGGCTCGAGGTGGTCAAACGGCCCTCGCCCACGGGGTTCCAGCCCCTGCCCAAGCGGTGGGTTATCGAGAGAACCTTCGGCTGGCTGATGCAACACCCGGCGCCTCGTTCGGGACTGCGAGGCACTGCCCCAACGGTCACGAGCAATGATCCACTGGGCGATGGCTAACAAAATGAGTCGCGAACTCACCGGAGAATCCATGCCAACCTGGCGAACCGAAACAGGTAAACCACCTGTAGCCCTCTAAATCATGATCAGACGTCCTCTGGGCTGGGTGCTCCCCGGACTGCGCGTAATTCCGGTGGGTGACTTGGAGGCGAGGGCGACCTCGAGGCTGTCGATGGAGGCCGGCCTGCACGGACACAAGTACGCGATCGATGCGGCGGTCCCTGGGGGGCGCGCTGCGTCAGCACCGACCGGTGGTCATGTTGACCTCCGATATTGACGACATGGCCAAGCTGTGTGGCGATCGGGTCCGGCTCGTGGCGGTGTGAATTCTCCGCGTCCGTGTCGGGCGTGACGGCAGCGCCGGGCAATTCCGGGTGACACTCGAGGTGAGGGTTCCGGGGCGTTGCGTGCTGCCTTTCGACGGGCGGACAGGTAGTGGCGGTGGAGGTACAAGTATTCGGCGGATCCCCGGTTTCGGTAACCGGGGATCCGCCGCTATGTTGCCGCTCCTTGCTCGTCCTGAGCCGAATCGTCCGGCCCTGGGGAGTCGAGCTGTCCCGCTAATTGGGTCAGAGGTGCTCGTCGAAGAAGTCGGTGAGCTTGTCCCAGGGGATCAGGTCGGCCTTGTCGTAGAGGTCCACATGCCCGGCGCCGGGGACAACGTGGAGCTGCTTCGGCTCGGGGGCCTGGGCGTAGGCGTCCTCGCTGTAGTAGCGGGAGTGCGCCTTTTCACCGGCGATGAACAGCAGCGGGCGCGGGTCGGTCAGTTCGATCTGGGCGAGCGGCATGAAGTTGGTGATCGCGCCGAGGCTGGTCAGGCTCAGCGCGTGAGAGCGGGGATGCGCGCCGCGCGGTGTCGCGTAGTACTCGGCGAATTCGTCGGCCGCGGCCTGCTGTGACGGCTTCAACGGCACCGCGTCACCGCCGCCGTACCGCACCTCTCCGCCTTCGAACTCGATCCAGCGCTGTTCCGCCGCCTCGGCACGGGCCCGCTTGCGCTCCTCGGGGGTGTTCATTTCGCTCGGGATCGGGGCGTAGCCCTGGCCGTCGCGGTAGGCGCGGCCCATGTCGTACATGCTCACCGTCGCGACGGCCTTGAGGCGTGGATCGATCTGCGCGGCGCTGAGTGAGAAGCCGCCGCTGGCGCAGACTCCGATCACGCCGATCCGCTCGCGTGCCACGTATCGGCGGGTGCCGAGGTAGTCCACGGCGGCGCTGAAGTCCTCGACGCACGTCTCCAGGGATGCGATGTGTCGTGGCGTGCCACCACTCTCGCCGTTGTAGGAGGCGTCGAACGCCAACGTCACGAAACCGCGCTCGGCCATGGTCTGCGCGTACAGGCCCGAGGTCTGTTCCTTCACGCCGCCGAACGGGTGGCCGACGATCAGCGCCGACGCACGACCGCGCAGCTGCTTGGGGCTGTAGAGGTCGGCCGCCAGCTCGATGCCGAGCCGGTTGCGGAACGACACCTTCTTGTGGTCGACCTTGTTGCTGCGAGGGAAGGTCTTGTCCCACTTCGGTCCTCGTCGAGCCTTCTGTGCGTGAGCAGTTGTGCTGCTGCCGGCCACGGCGAGCGATCCGGCCGCGACAGCGGCACCACCCATCATCAGAAGCTGACGCCGCTCCAGGCGGAGCCCGCTCTCTTGCGCTCTCATCGAGTCACGTGACTTGTCGGACGTCATGGATCAACCTCTCCAGTTCTCTTGCATCTGTATGGACCGGGCGTAGTGATGACGTGCTGACCCGACTGGGGTCATGCACCGCGACGTCACTGGGCGGTGTAGCCGCCGTCGACGGGCAGGGCGATGCCGGTGACGTAGCCGGCGCCGTCGCTGCACAGCCACAGGACGGCCTGGGCGATTTCGTCGGCGGTGCCGAGCCGGTCGATGGCCTGGCCTGCTGCGGCTTGGTCGCCGTTGAGTTCGCCGCCTTCGATCATGGAGTCGACCATGGGGGTGCTGATGGTGCCGGGGCAGACGGCGTTGATGCGGACGCCGCGGGAGCCGTATTCGAGGGCGGCGCTCTTGGTCAGGCCGATCACGCCGTGCTTGGTGGCGTGGTAGGCGGCGCGGCCCGGGTTGCCGACGAGGCCGCCGAGGGAGGAGCAGTTGACGATCGTGCCGCTGCCCTGGTCGCGCATGTGGCGCAGTTCGTGCTTCATGGCCGCCCAGATGCCGCGCAGGTTGATGCTCTGGACGCGGTCGAACTGGTCGGCGCTTTCGTCGGCGGCGTCGGTGGGCGGGGGCATGATGCCGGCGTTGTTGTAGGCCATGTCGAGACGGCCGAAGGTTTCCACGGTGCGGTCGACGGCTGCCGCTACTTGGTCCTCGTCGCTCACGTCGCAGACCAGGGCGAGGGCCTGGTGGCCGTCGTCGGCGAGCTGCTTGGCGGCGGCGTTGACGGCGTCCTCGGTGATGTCGGCCAGTGCGACGGCGGCTCCGGAGGCGGCGAAGGCGCGGGCGGTGGCCAGGCCCATGCCGGAGGAGGCGCCGGTGATGAAGGCGACCTTGCCGGTGAAGTCGTAGGTGGGGTTCATGAGGGTTTCTCCCAACGGGGTTGTACGCGGCGGACGTTGTTCAGTGCGAGGTCGCTGCCGGCGTCTGGTCCGCAGCGTGCTCGGAGGTCTGGTCGCGTTGGGCGACGATGCGTGTAGGGCTGCCTGTTCCGGCAAGAGCGAGGGCGACGAGCGGCAGCAGAGTGAGTGCGGCGAAGACTGCGCCGACCAGCGCGGGGCCGGTCAGACCGAGCGAGGAGCCGAGAGCCTGGCCGGCGAGGGCCGAACCGGCGGCGATGCCGGTGTTGTATGCGGAGGTGGTCAGCGCCGAGGTGAGGGTGGGGGCGTCGCCGGCGAAACGGACGGCGAGGGAGGTGACGACCGGGTTGACCGTGAACCCCGTCAGGGCCATGACGAAGACCAGGGCCACGGCGGCCACCGGGCTGTTCGAGGCCGGTATCAGGACGAGGAGCGTGACGGCGGTGGCCGCGGCGGCGGTGATCGTGGTGGCCATTGGGTGGTGGTCCCCGAGTCGGCCGCCGATGGCGGTGCCGGCCAGGGCGCCGATGCCGAAGGCGATCAGCACCAGCGGGACGGTCCCCGCGGGGATGCCCGCGCGGTCGGTCAGCAGCGGTGTGATGTAGGTGTACGTCGCCAGGACCCCGCCCATGATCAGCACAGCGGCGGCGAGCGCCAGCCACAGCCGCCCCTGCCGCAGGGCACGCACCTCGGCCCGCACCGACACCTCCACGCGTTGTTCGACGCGGGGGATGAACCGGCCGACGAACGCAGCGGCCAGAGCGGAGAGGACGGCCAGTGCCCAGAACGGGCCGCGCCACCCGCTGAACTGCCCGATGAACGAGCCGATCGGCACGCCGATCACGTTGGCCAGAGTGAGACCGCCCATCATGACGCCGACGGCCCGGGTGGACCTCGCGGGGCCTGCGGCGGCGGTGGCGACGACGAAGCCGACGGCCCAGAAGGCGCCGGTGGCCAGTGCGGTGATCACGCGGGCGGCCAGGACGACGCTGAAGGAGCTGCTGAGCGCGGCGACGACGTGGCTGAAGGCGAAGACGGCCAGTGCTGCGATGAGGGTGTGGCGCTGGGGCAGGCGCAGGGTGGCCAGCGCCATCGTCGGCCCGCCGACGATCATGCCGATGGCGAAGGCGGTGATCAGCAGACCGGCGTGCGAGACGCTTACGTCCAGGTCGGCGGCCATCTCGGGCAGGAGTCCTGCGATGACGAACTCGGTGGTGCCCATCAGGAACGTGCCGGCGGCGAGCACCCAGACGACGAAGGGGAGCTTGCCGGAGGTGGGCCCGGTGGCGGAGGACATACGAAGTGCTTCTTCCCGTACGAGAGGAGTGGTGGCAGGGGTCAGGAGGCGGCCTCGATGGTGATGCGCTCGGCCCCGGAGAGCTGGTCGGTGTCGGCGTCGATGTGGCCGAGGATCAGCAGGTCATCGGAGGCGGAGGGGCCGTCCTTGTAGAAGAGGGCAAGGTTGCCCCAGGGGGCGTAGTAAGCGAGGTCGCCGGTCTTGGGCGCCTGCGGTTCGGGGGCGTTGTCGGTGGTGAGCTTGCGCGGCGGGTCGGCGATGCGCTCGGTGCCGTGGAAGTCCTCCAGGTCCAAGGTGAGCGGAAGCAGGGAGGCCAGGTCGCGGGCGGCGGGGCTGTCGTTCAAGGTGGCGTCGACGGGCTCGCCGTCGAGGGTGACGCGGATGTTCATCGGAGCGTTCCTGTCTGAGCCGGTCGGGCTCGCCGGGCCGGAAGTCTGTGCGGAGGCCGGGCCGGACGACGATGCGGAGCTGGTGGCAGGGGCCTGCCCGGCGGGTG
The DNA here is from genome assembly GCF_030766975.1 of Streptomyces sp. KL116D. NCBI lineage: Bacteria > Bacillati > Actinomycetota > Actinomycetes > Kitasatosporales > Streptomycetaceae > Streptomyces > Streptomyces sp. KL116D. The sequence continues at coordinate 61,284 of NZ_JASERH010000147.1, forward strand.
CGTCGTCGGAGCAGGCGGTCGCGGCCAGCAGCAGAGCACCGGCGGTGGCGGTGGTCGTCAGGGCCCGGCGGAGGGTGAAGGAGATCATGGGGTGCCGTCCTGCGGGTCGGGCATGGGCTCGGCGTAGTGGCGGAAGCCGTCGCGGGCGGTGTGCAGGGCGTACAGCCGCTCGGCCAGGACCTCGGGGCTGGAGGTCGCGGAGTCGGGGCTGATCGCTCCGGGGACGATCAGCTGTGCGACGTGGATGTTCTCCGGCGCGAGCGCGGTGTGGAGCATCTGCGCGTAGGCGCTCTCCCCGGCGAACGCGATCGAGGTGCCGGCCACGCTGGGTTTGGGGCGTACGGCGCTGCCGCCGTTGACGAACAGCAGCGTGCCCCGGCCGAGATCCCGCATGCCGGGCAGGATCGCGTTCACACAGGTGACCGGGGCCTTCACGGAGAACGCCAGCGGGGCGTCCAGGTCGCCTGCGGTGGTCTCAAGGACGGGCTTCATGAAGTCGGCCCGGGGCACCGGGCTGTACTGCAGGACCTCGACGGTCCCCAGGTCCTCGGCTGCGGTGTGCAGGGCGCTGGTCAGCGCGTCGGGGTCGAGGACGTCGGCGGTGTAGCCGCGGGCCCGGATTCCGTCGCCGTCCAGCGCTGCCACCAAGTCATCGAGATGCCCCTGGTCCCGGGCCAGGAGCGCGACGGTGTGGCCAGCCTTGCCGAAGCGGCGGGCGGTGACCAGGCCAAGTCCGGGGCCTGCGCCGACCAGTGCGAACGTGGTCATGGTGAGTCCTTGAGTGAAGGTGTACGGGGAACGGACCCGAAGCCCTGGCGGCAGGCCGCCCGAGCCGGGTGCGGGGCTCCGCCTCCACGACGTGACGGCCGGAAGGTCGAGCACCACGTTTTCCAGGTAACCGGCACTTCACGCGCGTAGCGAGTCACTGACGAGGGATGTACTGGCAGTACATCCCTATGGCCGCGTGCGCGACGTACCGTCGAAGACATGGACAACCGTGAGGAGGTCCGCGAGTTCCTAACCTCGCGGCGCGCGAAGATCACCCCCGACCAGGCAGGGCTGCCGTCCGGCACCCGGCGCCGTGTACCGGGCCTGCGCCGCAGCGAGGTCGCTGCCCTGGCCGACATGAGCGTCGAGTACTACTCCAAACTGGAGCGCGGCAACCTCTCCGGCGTCTCCCCGGCCGTCCTCGATGCCCTCGCCCGCGCCCTGCAGCTGGATGACGCCGAACGCGCCCACCTGCAGCACCTGGCCCAGGCCGCCGACGGCTCCGACACCCTCACCCGCCCCCGCCGCCGTGCCGCCACCCGGCAGTGGACACCCCACCGCAGCCTGCAGTGGACCCTGGACGCGGTCACCGCCGGACCGGCGTTCGTGCGCAACGGCCGCATGGACATCCTCGCCGCGAACCAGCTCTTCCGCGCCTTCTACACCGACCTCTACGCCACGCCCGGCAACCAGCAGAACCTGGCCCGCTTCACCTTCCTGGACCCCGCCGCCCGCCGCTTCTACCCGGACTGGGACTCCTTCGCCGACATCACCGTGGCCATCGTGCGCACCGAAGCCGGCCGTAACCCGCACGACAAGGACCTGCACGACCTGGTCGGTGAACTGTCCACGCGCAGCGACGAGTTCCGCACCCGATGGGGTTCACACAACGTCCGCCACCACAGCACCGGGACCAAGCACTTCCATCACCACGCCGTCGGCGACCTCTCCCTGGCCTTCGAGGGCCTGGAGATGGCCGCCGCCCCCGGCCTCACCCTCACCATCTACACCGCCGAGCCCGGCTCCCCCTCCGAGCAAGGGCTGCGCCTCCTCGCCACCTGGGCCGCCACCCAGGAAGCCGGGCCGGAAGCCGAGCGCTCGGCCGGCCGCTGAGGGGTGCCCTGGCAGTACCTCCTTCCACAGTGACTCCCTGTTCGTCACGAGGGCGGGTTCGCTGGATGCCGAACACTCCCAGCCGTCTGGAAGGACGAATCGGCATGCGCTTCATCACGATCACGGGACCCCTGGCTCGCGCCAGCGCCCGTCAGGTCAGGCTGGCGACGGCGTCTTTGGTCGCCTCGACGATGCTCGTCTTGTTCTCGGCGGGTGCCGCGCAGGCGCATCACGGGTTCGACGACTACGACACCGACCGCCTGTACTACATCGCCGGTACCGTCTCGCAGGTAAGGGAGGGCGAGCCGCACTCCTACTTCACCGTGACGGTCGAGGACGGCCTCCCCGCGGATACGCCCGAGCGCGCCCTGCCGGACGGGCTGCAGGACGCCGCCGACAGCGACCCGATCAACGCCGCACCGTCCTACAGCGGTTCTCACGACGAGCTGGCGGTCACCATCGCACCGCCCAGCTACACCTCGATGTGGGGCCTCGACCGTGAACTCGCTGACGGCGAGCGGATCGAGGCCGTCGGCTACGTCGGCAAGAGCCACACGGACGAGTTCCGGCCGGTCGTGTTCTGGGTCGAGGACGGACAGCCGGTCAACCAGGTGCTCAACGAGGAACTCCCGGCAACGCCGCTGCCTGTGCCCTATCCGACGGGCGACGCACGTACCGGTGACTCCGACCAGGGCTCGTCATCGGCCGCCGCGGACTCCGAGGGCGCCTCATCGGTTGCGGTGTGGGCCGGGCTGGGTGTCGTCCTGGTTGTCGCCGCCGCAGGCGGAGTCTTCTACCTGCGCGCACACTCGCGCCGAACGTGACGGTGCGCGCCATGGACTCCTTCTTCTCCTGGCTGGAGGACACCTCGTTCGCGGAGGCCGTCCGCGGAACGGCCTACCTGTATCCGATGCTCGAAAGCATCCACATCATCGGCATCGCCCTCCTCATCGGCCCGGCCGCAGCCTTCGACCTCCGGCTGCTGGGGCTCGGCCGGCGCACGCTGCGGGTGACAACCGCGGCCAACCACCTCCTGCGCCTGTCACACCTCGGCTTCGTGATCGCGGCAGTCACCGGCGTGGCCATGTTCCTGCCCGGCGCGATCCTGATCGCCGACCGTGGCAGTACTCCCTGGAAGCTCGGCCTCATCCTGCTCGCTGGACTCAACATCCTGATCTTCCATCGGTGGACCTACCGCAGCGTGACCGACTGGGATGTGGACCAGCCGACGCCCGTGGCCGCACGGCTTGCCGCGACCGTATCTCTCACGTCCTGGTCGGGAGTCACGATCGCCGGGAGGCTGCTGGCCTACACGTGACCGCCACGAACGTGTCGGCTCAGCCGAGGGAACGACCCCAGCCGAACGGCCGGTTCACTGAGTGGCGTTGTGCAGCTCGCGGAGCTTCTTGTGCGAGGCGGATCCGGGGGCCGCGGTCCAGATGATGACGCACTGGTCCGGATCAGGGCCGCAGATGAGCGTGTCCCAGTCGAGGACGAGTTCGCCGACGACGGGATGGTGGAGGGTCTTGGTGCCCTTGCCGCGGGTGGCGACCTCGTGTTCGCCCCACCATCGGCGAAAGCGCGCATCGCTCGCGGTGAGCTCTTGGACGAGCGCGGCCAGGCGCGGCTCGTCGGGGTAGCGGGTGGTCTCCATGCGCAGCTGGGCGATGGCCAGGCGGGTGACTTCCTCCCAGTCGGCGTACAGGCGCTGCATGGCGGCGTCGGTGAACAGCAGCCGGATGTAGGACCTCTGCTCGTCGGGGACGGCGGCGAAGTCGGTGAAGACGGCGGTGGCCAGGCGATTCCATGCCAGGACGTCCGTGCACCGGCCGATGACGAACGCGGGGGTCGCGGTGAGGTCGTCGAGCATCCGCTGTACCTGCTCGTCCACCTGCTGTCCCTCGGTACGAGGGGCCGTGGACGGGGTGGGCTTGGCGGCGAGTTCGAACAGATAGGCGCGCTGGTCGTAGTTGAGGAGCAACACGCGCGCCAGATCGTCGAGGAGCGCGGCGGATGCCTGCAGACGCCCTTGCTCGATGCGGGTGTAGTACTCGGTGCTCACAGCGGCCAGCCGCGCGACCTCTTCCCGCCGCAGGCCGGCGACGCGGCGGCGCCGGCCTTCCGGGGCCAGACCGACCTGGTCCGGGGTGACCTCGGCACGCCGGGCTTTGAGGAATTCGCCCAGTTCGTTCAGACGCGGTTCGCGGATCATGCTCTCCAGCTTCGCACCTGGCCTGTCGCTACGAACGGCAAGCCAGGGCATGGAGCGGCGACGCATTTATCCCCGGGTTTCGGTCCCGGTGGAATCCCCTGGTCAGGCGGCAGCGACGGCGGTGCGGCCTGCCCGGAAGAGGGTGGCCTGTCGGGCCACGCGTGCTCCCAGGTGCTCGGCGGTGAGGATGTCGGACTTGTGGACGGCCTCCGGGCCAGCATCGATGGGTGTCTGGGCGCCGGCGCCCAGGAAGTAGCCCAGGCGGTTGGCGTCGTTCTCGCTGGCGGTGGTGGTGTTCCAGCCGGGCTGCAGGCCGAGGCTGACCCAGTGCATGCCGTGCTGGCTGGCCATGGTTGCGAAGTAGCTGAGGGTGGAGGACTTGTCGCCGTTCTTGGCGCCGGAGTTGGTGAATCCGGCGGCGAGCTTGTCGGTCCAGCTCTGGGTGTACCAGCGCTTGCTGCTGGCCTCGGCAAAGGTGTGGAAGGCGGCGGAGGCGGTGCCCATGTAAGTGGGGGCGCCAAAGATGATGGCATCCGCCGCGTCGAGCTGGGCCCACTGCTCGTCGGTGATGGTGTCGACGGCGATCAAAGCGGTCTCGGCGCCGGCTTCCTGTGCGCCGCGGACCACGGCGTCGGCCAGGACGGCGGTGTGGCCGTACCCGGAGTGAAAAGCGATGGCGACCAGCGGGCCGTTCATCTGATTCATAATTTACTGTCCCCTTGGCAATAGTCGCGAGAAGGTTTCGCTATTCACCTTGCCACCGCCGCGCCCTATTGTGAGGGGGAAGATTTTATCCCCCTGCTGCTCTGTACGCGCGGCTTGCGGCCGGCCACGCATGGCTCATGAAGTCAAATCGAGAGAGGGGTAAGGATCTGTACCCCTGATGTGTCTGTACCCGGGAAAGAAGCCTCCTCTTTTTCCGGGCTTCCGGCGAAGGCATAGTCGATGACGAACGGCTGCCAGAAAGGCTGCCGACCATTCCTCCCACCGAAAGAAGTGACAACGATGCAGCCCAACGCCACTCTCCCGACCGTCGGCCAGACCTGGCTCGCGGACCTCGGCCCCAACACCCCGATGGGCCACTTCACTGTCGAGATCACTTTCAATTCGGCGACCAGCGTCACCTACCTGATCACCGGCGGCACCCTCAAGGGTCAGACCGAGACGATGGACTACACCGCCACACAGGTCCGCGACGGCCTGTACGTCGTGCGCTGGGCCGAGGCAGCCGGCGACTTCGTCACCCACATCGAGGACTACACGGCAGGTACCTGCATGGCCAGCTCTGTCATCAACGGCCAGTTCGTCCAGCTCCACGGCACTTGGACCCAGGTCCGCTGAGTACACACGCAGCGGCGCGCCGAATTTCACAGCGTCCGCTGAAGCGCGGTTTTCAGTGCGTCAGAATTCCATGAATCGCCACCGGGTAATTCTCGACGTATCGGCGCAGGGTTTCGCACCGAAGAATTGGAGGCTGTTGTGATGAGGGCAGTTGGCGTGACCAAGTTCGGCGGACCTGATTCCCTGCACCTGATGGAGCTGCCGGTGCCCGAAGCGGGCGAAGGCGAGATCCGGATCAGGGTGAGCGCCGCGACGGTCAACCCGGTCGATGCGATGGTGCGCCGTGGTCAGGCATTCGTCTCCGATGCCGAACCGCCGTACGTGCCCGGCATGGAAGCGGCCGGGATCGTCGATCAGGTCGGCCCCGGTGTGCTGACCGGTGTCCGTATCGGTGACCGGGTCTCGGCGATAGCCGTGACCTCCGGCACCCACGGCGCCTACGCCGAGTACCTGGTCGTCCCGGCGGAGTCCGCCGTGCTCGCCCCGCCGGGGGCCAGCGACGCGCAGGCCGCCACGCTGGCGATGAACGGCCTGACCGCACGGATGGCGCTGGACCTGCTGCAGACGCCCGAGCGCGGGACCGTCGCGGTGACCGGTGCAGCCGGCGCGGTCGGCGGGTACGCCGTGCAGTTGGCGAAGGCGGACGGCTTGCGCGTGATCGCCGACGCCGCGCCGAAGGACGAGCGGCTCGTCAACGACCTGGGCGTAGACATCATCGTCCCGCGCGGATCGGACTTCGCTGAGCAGGTCCGCAAGCACGCCCCGGAGGGTGTGGACGGCTTGGTGGACAGTGCCGGGGTCTCCGCTGACGCGGCCCGGAGTGTGCGCGACGGCGGGCGGGTAGCCACCTCGGCCGGAGGTGAACTCGCCGCCGCTGAGCGCGAGCGCGGCGTCACCATCCAGCAGACGTTCGTGCCGAACTATGCTCGCGACCACGCTCGCCTGGAACGCCTGCGGCAGCTGGCGGAGGAAGACCGCCTGACGCTGCGGGTGGCCCGGATCCTGCCCGCCGAGCAGGCCGTTGTGGCCCACCGCCTGCTTGAGCAGGGCGGCTTGCGCGGCCGAGTGGTGCTCATCTTCTGAACCCACCACACACCAACTTGCTCGCACCGTGCTGCACGGCTCGGGTGCCCCGACCGGTCAATCACCTCAAATGACCTCAACGGAAGAAGGAACTTCACATGCGTGGTGCAGTGATTCACGCCCCTGGCGACATCCGCTTCGAGACCCTCGAGGACCCGAAGATCCTCAAGCCCACCGACGCGATCATCCGGACCGCGGTCACGTGCGTGTGCGGATCAGACCTGTGGCCGTATCGGGGTGCGGAGCCGACCGAGCAGCCGCATCCGATGGGGCATGAGTACGTCGGCTTCGTGGAGGAGGTCGGTTCCGAGGTCACCGCGGTCAAGCCCGGCCAGTTCGTCGTCGGCTCCTTCGCGACCTCGGACAACACCTGCGCGAACTGCCGTAACGGCTTCCCGTCGAACTGTCTGAACCGCGAGTTCATGTCCACCTGCCAGGCCGACTACATCCGCATCCCCAACGCCCAGGGCACCCTGGTCGCCACCGACGAGATCCCTGACGAGCGGTTCTGGCCCGGTCTGCTGGCCGTCTCGGACGTGATGGGCACCGGCTGGTGGGCGGCCGAGGCCGCCGAGGTCACACCCGGCTCGACCGCCGTGGTGGTCGGTGACGGTGCGGTCGGCCTGTGCGGCGTGATCGCCGCCAAGGAGATGGGCGCCGAGCGCATCATCGCCATGTCGCGCCACGAGAGCCGGCAGAAGCTCGCCCGCGAGTTCGGCGCCACCGACATCGTCACCGAGCGCGGCGAGGAGGGCGTCGCCCGGATCAAGGAGCTGACCGGCGGCATCGGCGCCGACTCCGTCCTGGAGTGCGTCGGCACGGCCCAGGCCATGAGCCAGGCGCTGCACTCGACCCGGCCTGGCGGCAACGTCGGCTTCGTCGGCGTCCCCCACGACGTCGCGATCGACGGCCAGGAACTGTTCTTCTCCCACGTCGGCCTGCGCGGCGGCCCCGCCCCCGTGCGCCGCTACCTGCCCGATCTCATCCAGCGTGTCCTGACCGGTCGCATCGACCCCGGCAAGGTCTTCGACCTCGCCCTCCCTCTGGAGCAGGTCGCCGAGGGCTACAAGGCCATGGACGCACGGCGCGCTGTCAAAACGCTCCTCACCCCCTAAGAGGTCGTTCTCTTCCGAATCGCATGTGTGGTTTCTGCTGGTCGGGCATGAGGTGTGGGCAGCCGCGGAAGTCTCGGGTCGTTGTCGACCGAGACGCCATGGGGGTGGAGGATGCCGTCGATCCGGGCGGTCCTGGAAGCGCGGCAGAAGGCCGCGGCGGTGCATCTGGAAGAACTTGGCGCCGAGTTGGAGAGAGTTCGGCAGGCAGTGGCTGATGCGGCAGAAGTCCTGCGGCAGCGAGTGATCGGGCTGGAGCAGTTCCTGGAAGCGCTGGCCGAGGTGGACACTCCCGCCGCGGCAGGCGACGGCAAGTCGTCGGGGAAGCCGGTGCGGCCGGCCGGGCCGCGTATGGCGGTGCCTCACCGTAGGGACGTGCCCGGCGTCGAGGTGCTGGCCGTGGACTACCAGGCGGTCATGGCCGCTGCCCTGGATGCCGGGAGCGACGGCCTCGGTGCCCGGCAGACGGCGGTGGTGCTGGGCTGGGACAGTGCCGTGGCCTCGCGTGTCGAAGGGGCACGAGTTTGACTGAAACGGCTGGTGGAACTGGGCTGGCTCGTCGAGGAGAAGCCGGGCAGGTTCATCCTGTCCGCAGCACAAGAGGCTGGTTCCGGGCGGCGAGGCGCCGGCTCATGAGAGTGCCCGTCGACCACCGGATGACGGCTTCGCCGGTGTCGGGGCGTCGTTCTCGCGGGCCAGGCGCCGGCTCTGCAGTAGCCAGGCGAAGGTCCGCTCGACGATCCAGCGCCGCGGCAGGACCTGAAAGCCGAGGGCGTCGTCGCTGCGGCGGACGATGTCCACGACGACATCGAGGTGCTGGACGGCCCAGTCGGTGAAGTGGCCGGTGTAGCCGCCGCCGGCCCAGACGCGGGCCAGTCGCCGAAACCGCTTCTTCAGCTCCGGCAGCAGGGTGCGGGTGGCCTCCCGGTCGGTCGTGGAGCGGGTGTGACCAGCACGGCCAGCAGGAGTCCGAGCGTGTCGGTCAGCACGTGCCGCTTGCGGCCGTTGACCTTCTTCCCGGCGTCGAAGCCCCGTGAGGTGTGGCCGACGGTCGCGCCCGCCTTCACCGACTGCGAGTCCACGATCGCCGCACTCGGCTCCTGGATCCGGCCCTCCGCCTCGCGGACCGCATCGCGCAGCCGGTCGTGCAGCTCGGCCACCAGCCCCGTGTCCCTCCAGCGGGCGAAGAAGGCGTAGACCCGCGCCCACGGCGGCAAGTCGGCAGGCATCGCCCGCCACTTGATGCCGTTGTCGACGAGGTAGCGCACCGCGTCGATCATCTGCCGGTGGCAGTAGCCCTCCGGCCGCCCGCCCCGGTCCGCCAGCGATCCGGGAACCGGCTGCAGATCCCGCACTTCCCGCTACTCGGCATCGCGCATGTCCGAGCCGCACCGGGGCCGCCGCTTCGGCCGGTCGGCTCCGTTCCCGAACCGATGGGCGGGGCAGTCACACCCAGGAGTGGACGAGCTGGACTAAACAACCGCGACCACGCAACACTTCGACACGAGGGCCTCTTGATTCTCGCTGGACTCGACATCCGCGAGCTACCAAGAGGCACTTCCTTCGTGCCTCAGCACTGATCAACTCACCCGATCCAGAGCGCCGTTCGACGCAGGCCGAGCACATGGACGGTTAGAGAACAGCCAGTCAGGCCCAGGTGAGGGCGTCGCGTGCCCCCACCAAAAGGTAGTCCTCCTGTCCGTCGTCGGCGATGTACGCCTTGCCGTCATGGACTACGATCTCGGCTCCCACGAAATGAGCGAAGGGGAAATCGGGGTTGACGGCGAGACGGACCGGCAGGTTGGGGTCGAGTTCCTGGAGCTGGCGGAGCAGGTGGTCGACGGTCAGGTACTGGGGCAAGGGAGTCTCCGTGAACTGTGGACATTGACGGGGCTGGTCGGCCCGACGGGTAGTCGTCGAGCCGGTGGTGGATGTATGAGCGGAGCCCGATCGGCAGTCAGCACGAGGAGTCGGTGACCAGGGTGGCGAGGAATCTGGCAATGACCTCGGAGTGCGTGTGGAGGCGGAACTCCTGGACCCGTGCGTTGCCATCGGCGGGCTGCACTCGGACGTGCCGGACGATGCTGCGCTGCCAAGCCGACGAGCCTTTGGGGGCCAGCCGACGTAGACAGCCGTCGGGGCTGGTCGCGTGCACGTTGGCTCCGGGGGTGTCGACGATCGCCCATTCGCGAGCATCCACGAGGTCGAGCACCGGGCCCGCACTGTCGCCGGCTGAGAGCCAGTGGAGCGCGTCTGCCTGGGGGGCGGACAACGGCAGGCAGGAGCGTGGCAGAGGTGCCCACGGCTAGATGGATCCCTTCGTTGAGCTGCGGTTTTCCCGATGTCCGTACGTTGGCATGCGGCACGCCGAAGTGCGTAGTTGTTTGCCCGAGAGTGACGTCTGCCGTGGGCGAACTCGGGGTCGTCGGCAGGTGACGGGAGACCGGGGAAGGGACAGGCCATCGGGGTAGTCCTAGCTGGTTTGCGGTGACGGGTCGCAGGCGAGAGAAGGGAGACAGCGATGGCTGGGACGAGCAGACTCTGGGAAGGCGCCGGGGTGGTGCGCAAAATCCGCGCGGCCGGGCGGCCCTGGACTGTGGGCGACATCGCCGTGGTCGCCGACGGCCAGTGGGGAGTTGGTGCACAGCCCGCCCAGCGGCCGGACGACGAAGTGGAGCGCCGGGTCGCTGAAGGCTGGCGCGTAGTGCTGACGATCGAGGAGCTGGCCCGCGTGGTGGCCCCCGAGTCGATGACGGCCACCGCGACGAAAATCAGCGCCAACCGGTTAACGCCGGGGCCCCGTTGCGGGCGCTGGAGGCCGGACGGCAGCCGCCGGAGCGGACGGTTCCGGCACGCCCCCCGGGGCGTGCCGCGTCTGCCCGGAGCGGCCGACAGCGGCCTGCGCCCCCCCCCGAACCGCCGGCCTCAACATCGGGTGTGGCGGCCTCACGAGCCTCCACTACGCGCCTGATCACCTGGAGGTACGCACGGCTCTCCGCATATGCGACACGGAGGCTGCCCGCTGTTTCGGTGATCCGGTCCAGTTCGTAGAAGTCCGGCACGTACCCGTGCCGGGACAAGGCGTGCAGACGGTCTTGGTGGACGGTTACCGCGTTGTCCGTGCCGGCCATGGCCGCACGGGTGTGCATGGCGTAGCGCAGGAGCGGGTCCTCGCTGGGGCGACGGACCCCGAGGGCCTCAAGAGCTTCGATGGGCTGGCCCAGGCGCTCTCGATCATGGCTGTGGCCTGGTCCAGCATGGTGGCGGTAGTCATGGCGAAACGCCCCTTAGGCAGGGGCGGTTGAGGGTGAAGTGCAGCTCCCGGGGTGCGGCATTCAGCGCCCGCGCCGTGGTGTTGGCGAGCTGGTCGGCAACCGGGTAGAAGCCGTCGGCGCGGGGTGTCCCGTCCGTTTCTGTGCCGGTCCCGCGGAGCGGCTCTGGGCGGCCGTCACCCGGAGCTCGGCTCTTGTGCGTGCTGCCCGCGCGGCACGGTGTACGGCCTGAGTGACCGCGGTGCGGCGTACGTCCAGCGGAGTCGGAGCGCGCGAGACCTGAGCCTCGAGGATCGGCGTGACCGAAGCGACAGGGGTCGTCGTGACCAGGTGCTGCATACGCCGGTCGATTTGGTGGAGTTCGCGGACCACCGGGGTCGACTTCGCCATCACAGCGGCAGTTGCGGCGATCAAATGGGATGGGGGGCGGGCCGTTAAGGTCGCTTCGGTACGAGTGCCCCAGCCCGGCGGGCCAGCCCACAGCTCGACGGTCGTGCGGTCGGAGCCGTAGCCGCGCCGATCGATAAGGATGCCCGCTTGGTCGTCAGGAGTGCTGAACTCGACGGTGCCGAGTTCAGCACTCCCGTCAAGGTTCCAGCCGGCATCGGTCAGCGGCCGGACTCTCCGTGCCGGGAGCCCGTCCGTGCGACCAGGCGGTCGGCCTGAAGCCACAGAGGTCGCTGCCGCGCCAGGCCGTTGTCCAGGCCGGCCGCCTCGGCGATGTGAACGAACCGCATCGGGCTGTCAGCGGAGTCGAATACTTGAATCACGCCGGTCGAGTGCCGAAGGTGCAGGCGGCGGCATTCTCGACCCGCTCGGCTTCGGCCATCGGCTCCTGTGTCACGTGGGTACGGGACCAGTCCGACGCCGTGCGGAGTACGGGGGCCAGTGACGTGCCGAGCGCTGAGTCGGTACGGCGCTCCCCGAAAGTCGTGATCGCGGATCACCAGTCCGTCCGCGTGCATCGTGGCCAAGTGTTTGCCGACGAACTGCTCGCTGAGGAAGGGGAGCTGGGCGGCAACATCGCGGACGCGCATGGGGCCGTTCACCTGGGCCAGGGTCATCGCGGTCCAGGTGGTCTACTTGGGTCCGATCCGGGCGAGAGCCTCCTCGACGCGCTGGGCGTCGATGGAAGCGATGGAGAAGGTGGGAGGCAGGCCGGTGGTTGGCATGGTGGGGGTCCTTTTCGGGATGCGGTCAGCGTGAGCGGAGGGCCGCGAGGGGGGTCCTGGCGGCGGGCGCGGCGGCCGAGTCGGCGAGCGTGCCTGACGTGGTCTGCGTGGTGGTGCGGCCGAGGGCGGCGGACACTCGTGAGGTCGTCGCGCGACCATCACGCAGGGCGACTTCACCCTGCGAAGTGAGCGAGAGGAGCTGGCCGGGCCGGTACACGTTCTCGGTGGTGTCCTGATGGAGTAGCCCGTCGGCGACCAGCCGCTGCACGGTCTGCGGGAAGATCGCCGGGGCCTGCGGCTGGGCCTTGTCACGTGAGATGTACTGGTCCTCGCCGATCGCGTTGTGACGAAAGCGAACGCCTCCGGCCGCAACGGCTTCGAGGGCTACCAGCCCGCGCTGCCCGGCGATGGCCCAGTCGTCGTCCCGGTCGGGCCTCGTCTTCTCGTCCTGTCCGTGGCTCTTGTTGGTCGCGCGTTGTACAGGCTCGGGCGAGGAAGCAAGCTGGCGGTAGGCGGACAGGTACTCGACGAGCTGGCTGTACGCTCGGTCTTGCTGCGCCAGAACGTCTCCGAGTTCGGTGAGGGTGGTCCGCAGCAGCGCGTACGACACCTGGGCGCGGCCGACTTCACCGCGACCGATGCCGTCGAGTAGCCGCTGCGATCGCTGGACCGCGTCGAGCACGCTCTCGTGTCGCTTGTCCAACGCCGCCGCGGCTTCGATGACGCGCGTCGCTGCTTGGTGCAGCGGCTCCCCCGGACCCTGCGCGAGGGCGGGCACGCTGACGTCCCCGACCCTGAGTACTTCGACGACGAGATATGGCCCAGGGTGTGTGTCTGCGTCGTACGGGTTCACTCCGTCGCCTCCATCCGGGCGAGCAGGGAGCGGACCAGAGCGGGCAGGCTCCCGGGGCCGTTGCCGAGCCGAGGTCGGTCGCTCGCTTCGCGGAGCAGATCGGCGTCATCGAGCAGGCCGCTGGAGATCTCCATGCAGGCGTCGGTGATCCGGGCGGCGGCGAGCAGCGACTGGGAGAGAACCTCGACGTAGTCGTCCTGTGCGAGGCCGGCGGCCTTGGCTGCGTTGCGGGCCGCCTCCAACTCAAGCGCGCTGAAGGCGAAGTCGAACTCGTCGTCCCGCTCGGTTCCGTCGGTCGGGACGACGATCGGTGCGCAGGGCTCCGTGGGGATGCCCACGCGGGTACAGGTCTCGTCGACCGAGGAGGTCAGCTCGGCGAACGACTCGGTGAGCCACCCCAGCGCGGACGCGTATGAGGCCAGAGCGAACAGGCCCGCCGAGCCAGCGGGGCGTGGCTCGGCGGCCACGAAGCCCTCGAGCCGGTCGCTCAGCCCGGTGGTCACGCTAGGCCCAGCGGCCAGCGGACCCAAGACGGGATGCAGGTAGGAGCGGGCGGCAGCCGTCGGGTGCTCGGCGGCAGGGATGCCGCCGACGTTCTGAGCGACCTCGGTGAGGAGATCCGCCAGCTCTGAATGGGTCAGCGCAGTACGGTGGTTGGTCATCGCTGGGCCGCCTTTCGGGGGTGAGTGGCCGAGGGCGGCGCCGTTGACGGGGCAGTCGTGCCGCCCACTGTCGGACGTTCGGTGGTGTGCGTCGAACGAGACCGGGCGGCCTGCACGCGGGCAGAGTCCGGGCCGACCTCATGCTGAGGGCCGGTTCGCAGGTGGGCCCTGTGGTAGACCACGTAGTCCGTCCGGCTGCCAGCGGCCACAAGGTAGATCTCGCGCTTGTGAGTCGAGGTCGGTGGGGCCTGGCGGAACTGGATGACCAGCCGGTAAGCGACCTCAGGGTCGACGTACACCTTGTGGAAGCCGGCGAGTCGGCCCTTCAACGGCAAGCAGTCGTCGCTTCCGTGGACCAGGTTCTGCAGCTCCAGCAAGGCCAAATCGCGTATTCCAGACGAGAGTTCCCGCAGGTCGGTGATTGCGTCAGGGTGCGCGGAGAAGGCGAAGCGGGCGCGGCTCACAGCAGCCTCCCCTGGACCGCGCGCTGAACCGGCACCGCCGCTGTCGCGCCGGGGGCGTCGAGACCGGTCTGCGGTGTCGGAGAGGTACCGGCGGACCGGGAGAGGGCGATGTGGGTAATACGGGCCCGGACGACAGCACCGTTGCGGTCGCTGTACTCCGGAGGCTCGGGCAGCGGTTCGCTGCGCTCGTCCAGCCAGGTCTGGGCGACGCCGACGTCGGGGAAAGCGCCTTCGCGCATCGTGTACGTGCCGGCTTCGTGGTTCCACTCCTCGTAGAAGAGGCGAACCGGTGCCTGGGTGGCCTGGGAGTCGTTGACGAGTGTCCACGCCTCGCTGGGGCGGTCGTCGGAGGTGTAGGTGTCTAGGACCTCGTAACGGGTGCCCGACTTCTGGATCTGCTGTTCCACCTGGACAGTGAGGTCGTCGGCGGGCTCGATGTAGTCGCCACCGCGCAGGGCGATCCGGTCGAGAGGACAGCCGCGTTCTGCCAGCCAGTTCTGGGCGAAGGACGCCGTGGCGTGGTGACTCGTCTCGAACGTGTACGTGGACTGCCGCAGATCCCGTGCGACCGCGATCGCAACGAGCCGTGGCTCGCCGGGCACTCCCCACGTGATCGATCGGTCGTGGGCGAGGACGAAGCTGTGGGAGCCGTTGGGCTTGGTGTGGTGCTGGGACAGCACGTTCAAGTCGCCAACCCAGAGAGCTTCCATCGCCTCCTCGGAGGCGTCGTCGACCGGCGCGAGATCGTCGAGGCCGAAGTCGAGGGTCTTGTTCACGTCGTCGCTCCCGACTGCTCGGGCGCCGGGGTGGCCAGCACACGGTGGTTGGGGCGAGTTGCGCTGGTCGCACAGGCCGCGAAGGGTCCGTCGGGTGCACGCAGGTGCGCCAGGGTCTGGTCCAGGTGGTCGCGGTGCCAGGTCGACGGGCCGGACAGGCCGGCCTCCGTGTCGGTGAACTGCTGCCAGGCGAGCCAGAGCGCGTGGAGCCGGGCGACGGCCTCGGGGTGTTCGTGCCAGTGTGCGCACCAGGGACGGCTCGTGCTGATCTCTCGGCCGTACACCGGCAGGAAGAGGTGCTTCACCCAGTCGCTGAGGGCAGCGAGTTCGGTGGCGTATGCCTCGCCGCCCAGGGCGAGGATGAAGATTGAGGCGGGGCCGTCGGCCTTCTTGCTGTCAGCCGCCTCGGCTTCCGGAGCGCCGTCCATCGGCTGGCTGCTGGTGGATTCGGGTTCGGAGCCGAGGCGGTCGAGGATGACGCCGTGCTGCCTGACCTCGGCCATGGTCTTGGCGAGGGTGCTGGCGAGGTCGTCAAGGTCTGCGTCGGGGACGCGGTACGGCTCGGGGCAGGGGGAGGTCGGGCTGGTGTCGGCCATGGGGGTGTGCTCCATCTGTGAGACGGCGACATGCCCGAGAGGGTCCGGAGAATCAGCGGTTTGGTCCGGCCGGAAGAACGCGGTACTGGAGCGCTATCGGTCGGCGCAGCGGTGACAGCGAGGAAAGGGCGGTGCCAGCAACTGCAAGGCACGCGCTGCCTGTTGCGGGACGACGCCGTTGCCGAGCGCGGTGAGCTGCGCGGGACGGCCGAGCCCCGGAGTCGCGGTGACCCAGCCGGCGTCGAGGCCCTGCATCCACTCCACGAAGTCCGCGCGCAGCCGACCGGCCGCGTCCGTGGGAGCTGGGGCAGGACGGGTGAGCCTCTCCCATCGGGTGATGGCGGATCCGTACGCTCCCCATCGCCGGTCCGCGTCCCTGCTTCCGGCGTCTCCTCCGCCCAGAGGGGCAGGACTACCGCCGACCAGGGAAGCCGATA
Organism: Streptomyces sp. KL116D; assembly: GCF_030766975.1. Classification (NCBI taxonomy): domain Bacteria; kingdom Bacillati; phylum Actinomycetota; class Actinomycetes; order Kitasatosporales; family Streptomycetaceae; genus Streptomyces; species Streptomyces sp. KL116D. The sequence continues at coordinate 77,145 of NZ_JASERH010000147.1, forward strand.
TCCCTTCCTGGGGCGGCGGCCCGGGGAGCCCGTGTCGCTGGCCCTCGGTGAGGGCAGCAGAGACGCCGCCGCACTGGGCAGGGTCATGTCGCCATTGCCGTGTCGCTGGTTCGGCGAGCCCTTGATTCCGTCCGACGCCTTCGGGGTCGGCAGCAGTAGCCACTCGACCTCGTCGGCGAGTGCGCCGTGAGGCGCTTCGTTGTATCCCCAGTTCAACTGGGATGGATTCGAAGGGAGGTTCATGGGTTGTCCGGCTTACCTGGACGCGAAAGCGCGAGGGGACAAGAGCATGCCGGAGAAGCGGTGACCGTCTGGAGGTGTCCAGGGCGGGGTGCTGCAAGACCCGCGCGACATGGTCAAGGCTGGATTGCTTGAAGCCCAATCCCCGGTGGTGAACCGAGACTCCCGTCGGAAACGGCACCTGAAACCGACGCCCCGTCAGGGCCCGGCATCCTAGCTGTACCGGGTTCCCCTTCGTGACGTGGGACACCGTCCAACGAGGACGGGCAAGGGGATGAGTGGGCGGCCTAACTCGCGCTCGATACGTACAGCGAGGACGTACCACGGGATCACCTACAGGGCGCGAGCCCCAGGGTGACGGAGTGCCCGTAGTAGTCGCAGGAGCAACGACCTGCCGAGGAGACCGGGAAGGCCGGTCACAGGGCGAAGGGGCACAGGTGGAAGGGATGTTCAGCGAAGGGAGGCATGCGTAATGCAGAGAGCCGAAACGGTGCTGAATGTCATCCGGGGACGCGGCAGGCGCCACCTGCCGCTGGAAAGGCTGTACCGGCAGCTGTTCAACCCGCAGTTGTTCCTCATGGCCTACGGGCGTCTGTACTCCAACGCGGGTGCCACGACGCCGGGGGTCACCGGGGAGACCGTGGACGGCATGTCGCTGGCCAAGATCGATGCGATCATCGGGGCCTTGCGCTCCGAGACGTACCGATGGACGCCGGTGAAGCGGGTGCACATCGAGAAGAAGGGAAGCAGGAAGAAGCGCCCGCTGGGCCTGCCGACCTGGTCGGACAAGATAGTCGCGGACGTGGTCCGGCTCCTGTTGGAGGCGTACTACGAGCCGCAGTTCTCCGCCTACTCCCACGGTTTCCGCCCTGGCCGGGGCTGCCACACCGCCCTGCGCGACGTGGCGTCTTCCTGGAGCGGAACACGCTGGTTCATCGAGGGGGACATCTCCGACTGCTTCGGCAGCCTGGATCACGAGACCATGCTCGCGATCCTCAAGGAGAACATCCACGACGGCCGGTTCCTGCGGCTGATCGAGAATATGCTCCGGGCCGGGTACCTGGAGGACTGGCGCTTCAACGCCACGCTCAGCGGTGCGCCGCAGGGCGGCGTGGCCTCGCCAGTGCTGTCCAACATCTACCTGGACCGCCTTGATCAGTTCGTTGAACAGCAGTTGCTGCCCGAGTACCACCGGGGCAGTCAGCGCCGGGCGAATCTGGCGTACCGGTCCGTGCAGAACAAGATCGTCTGGGCGCGGAAGCAGGGCGACCGGGAGAGGGTGCGCGCACTGCACCGTCAGCTCCGACGACTGCCCAGCAAGCGCACTGACGATCCTGATTACCGCAGGCTGCGCTACGTCCGCTACGCCGACGACTGGCTGCTCGGCTTCGCCGGGCCGAAACACGAGGCCGAACAGATCAAGGAACGGATCCGGGAGTTCTTGCGCGATGAACTCGCCCTGGAACTCTCCGAGTCCAAGACCCTGATCACCCATGCCACCAGCCAGGCGGCGCGGTTCCTCGGCTACGAGATCCGGACCCTGCACGCCGATGCGAAGCGCACCCACGGACGCCGGATGATCAACGGCGGCATTGGGCTCTTCGTCCCCCGCGACGTACTGCGCCAGCACTGCCGTGCCTACATGGAACGCGGTAAGCCCGCACGCCGAGCCGGGCTGATTCACGGGACCGACTTTTCGATCGTGGTTCAGTACCAGGCGGAGTACCGCGGGCTCGTCCAGTACTACCTCCCTGCCCAGAACATCGGAGCTCTGGACACGCTGCACCGGGTCATGGAGGTCTCCCTCCTGAAGACTCTTGCGGCGAAGCACAAGTCCTCCGTTTCCAAGATGGCGCGCCGGTACAAGGCCGTCATCGACACCTCGGACGGTCCCCGCAAGGGCTACCGGATCGAGGTGCCGCGCGACGGAGGGCGGAGGCCGCTGGCCGCCCATTTCGGTGGAATACCGCTGAGGCGACAGCCCACGGCCCGGCTGTCCGACCGGGCACCTGTCAGGACCCGCAGCCATGGAAATGAGCTGATCCATCGGCTGTTGGCAGAGCGGTGTGAGGCGTGCGGCGCGCGGGATGGGCTCGTGGTCCATCACATCCGCAAGCTCGCCGACCTCCATCAGCCCGGACGGGCGGCGCCTCCGGAGTGGAAAGTGATGATGGCGCGCAGGCGGCGCAAGACACTGGTCGTCTGCACCAGCTGCCACCACGACATCCACGCCGGACGGGCCGACTTCTCCACCCGGAAGAAGCCGCTGGAGAGCCACGTGTCGGGAAACTGACCCGCGTGGTTCGGGAAGGGGCCGTCGGAAAAGGACCCGGTCACGGGCACCTCGTCGGCGGCCTACTTCACGGTTCGGACCGTGCCCGCCGCTCTTCCGCTTCGTCGGATGCTGCGAGCCGCCGTTCTTTGCGATGTTGCTGGTCGGCGTCTTCAGCAGGGTGCCCGGCGGGCCATGCGGCCAGGAAGGTCCGCTCGCGGCGGTGCGGGGCCCCGATGTCGGAGGCGCGAAGCACGAGCCACTTCGCGTCGTACCCGAGGTCGGCCAGGGATCCGAGTACGGCACCGTGTGCCCGCAGAGCAGGCTGACCTGCGGTGTCTCCCAGACACCACGGGCAGGGTTCCACGTCGCCAGGGGAACCGGCGGGGGAGGTGAGGAGGCCGCGCACATTCTCGATCACAACCAGGCAAGGTCGGAGGGCTGCGACCGCACGGGCGACGTGCAGCCAGAGCCCGGAGCGGGTCTGGGCGTTGAGTCCGGCCCGGCGGCCGGCGACGGAGACGTCTTTGACAGGGGAAGCCGGCCGTCAGGACGCACACCTGGGGGACGGTTGACCAGTCGACGGCGGTGATATCGCCCAGGTGGGGACGCCGTGCCAGTGGCGGGCCAGGATGCGTGAGGCGTTCGGGTCGACCTCGGCGTGCCAGGCCAGGGTGCCGCCGAAGGCGGCCTGCACGCCCAGGTCGAGGCCGCCGTACCCCGAGCAGAGAGACCCGATCAACGGAGAGCGCAACGAGGCGGCGTGGCTCGGGTCCGTGGCGCGTAGGTACGGCGCGGCTGTGGGGATGGGGTAGATCAAGTCGAGTTCCAGGGGCAGGGGAGGGGGGCTCACGGGTGGCGGCGCGAGGGTGGTCGGCCTGCTGACGGCGTGGGGAGACGGCCGGCCGGGCCTGGGGGTGACGCGACTGGGCGGGGTGTGCTGCGGGCTCGGGCGGCCTTGACTCGGTCGGGTGGCGGCTCGCCCGTCGGCGCAGCGGGTGCCGTGGCCTTCGGAGCCGGACTGTTGTTCGCGGTGGCCCAGCGGGTGCGGACCTCGTCGAGGGGACCGAGCGCGTGCAGGGCGTGGTTGATCAGACGGCCGGGCCCCAGAGCCTCGTCCTGGGCCAGGGTCCGGATGGCTCGCGCGGAGGCCGCGGCGGTGCGGGTGAGGGAGGAGCGCATCACCCGCTGCCCGAACCAGTCGGCGGTGCCGGGGACCATGCCTTCGCAAACAGCGGTCAGCTGCTCGCTCGACACAGTGCCGTCGGCCAGCAGGCCGCGTCGCTGGGCCTCCCAGAGCAGGGTGATCCGGTCGATGGGTTCACCCCGGTGGTGCAGCGCGCCCAGGCACCGGTAGAGATGCTGGTGGGTCGGGTCGGCGAAGTCTCCCGGCCGCAGCCAGGCCACCACCTCGCCCATGGCCCCCGGCTGTTCGGCGAGGACGGCCAGGAGGAACCGCTCGTCCTCGGCGACCTGGCCGCTCTGTGCCGGAGGCCGGATGTCCGTGGCGGCAGAGGGCCCAGCGGTGTGCGGGACCGGTCGAGGGTCGGTTCCCCAGCGTCGCGCAAGGTCGGTGAGCACGCCGGTCAGGACATCCGCCGTGCGCAATGCTCCCTCGACCTCGCCCTGGACGGCGTCGGCCCGAGCCGCCTGGTGGAGACGGATCGCGTGCTGGGCGACGGTGCGGTGAATCGCCCCTTCCAGCACCATGCGGCCGTACACCGGGGCGTGCTTGGTTCGGGGGCACGCCTGGATAAGGGTGTGGGCGTACGCCGCGGTCAGCCCGCGCACGTGCTGGCCGGCCTCCCCGACCGCGTCGGTCACCCACGACACCGGCAACGGACCATCGGCCGAGAGCGCGGGATGCCCGTCGTTGCGCAGCTTGCGCAGGGCGTCGAACAGCGCCTGGTGGACAGGCCGATAGAAGTGGCCCGCAGCGAGCCACTCCAGGTGCGTGAGCTGCTCGGGGGCGAGGAGCACGGCGCCGAGGACCGCCTGCTCGGCACTCATCAGCGGGTTCACCGTCGGCCGCCGGGAAAAGCGGAGGGCGCCTCGTCCTGCCGGATAAGGAGGTTGGCGACTGCCCGGTCGGCAGCGGCCATCGCTTGGGCGAAGTCGTCCAGGGCGGCGGTGAAGGCAGGATCGGAGGCGGGGACCGAGCCGGCCCCGCCGTCAAGCCACCACCGGCCACCGCGCAGAACGACCGGAGCGTGGGCCAACCGCCCCTGCTGTGGTGTGGGTGCGCTCATGCCGACAGTCCAAGATCGTCCTGGTCGACGCTCTTCGCGAGGGCACGCTCGGTGATCGCCTTCGTGGCACGTGCGGAGGCAGGCCCGACGACCTTGGCGGAGGGCTGCTTGTACCAGGGCTTGAGGTTGAGCATGGCGATCCGGATGCCGGTGGCCAGCAGCAGCACCTTGCCCTTGGGGAGGGCGCGGATGGCGTCGGGCGGCAGGATCCGCTCGGTACGCATGCCGACCGAGGTGGACTTGCCGCCCTCGCTCGTCGACACCGAGGTGGTCTGGACGTCGTGGTCGCCGACCTGACGGCTGAGCCGGTCTGCGAAGTCCGCGTCGTCGATGCCCGAACCGATGATCTTGATGGTGGCGGCGGAGTACAGGGCGTCCATACCGGCCTCGCCCCAGCACCGCTGGCCCTGACGGTAGGACTGCAGGATCGTCATCGGGATGACGCCCCGGCTGCCCAGGTGGGAGTAGAGGTCGGGGAGGTCGCTGATGCGGCACACGTTCGCCGCCTCGTCGAGGACACACAGGGCGGGCGGGTCGAGTCGCCCGCCGGAGCGCTCGGCGACGATCACGGCCGCGCGCATGACGGCGTCGGCCGCGGCCGCGATGATCGCGGATGCGCTGCCGCCGCCGTCCTTGCTCAGCAGGTACAGGGTGTCGCGGGACGTGGCGAAGGCGAACGGCTGGAACTCGGGGAGGTCGTCGTTCGGGGTGACCCAGGCGGCGACGTCCGCGTCGAGCAGGCAGCTCGCGTACTGCCTCGCCGTCTCGTAGATGCCGTCGCGGGTTTCGGTCGCGCCGGAGACGGTGCCCTGGAGTTGGGCGGCGACGGCATGGTGGCCGGCATCGGTGAGCAGGTCCACCGGGGTGCGGTCGGCCGGCATCGCGAGCCAGGCCAGGACGTCGGTGATTGGCCGTCGGTGGGACGCGGCGGCGAGGAAGAGGGCGCCGAGGGTGTTGCTCGCGGCGGTGGACCAAAAGTCGGAGCCGCTGGACTCGTCCACGCTCGCGGTGACGAAGTGCCTGGCCAGCCTTTTCGCCCCGGCGAGATCGCGGGCGTCAGCGAGGATGTCCCACCACATCTCGCGTGGGTGGTGGGCGATCTGCTGCGGGTCGAGGGCCCAGATCGTGCCGACCTCGGCGCGGGCGTCCACCGTGGTGGTGAAGGCGTCGTTGGCGGCCTTGTTGCTGGTGAGCAGGACGGGGCCAGGTGCGGAGAGGATCGCGGGGATCGCCAGCCCGGATGTCTTGCCGGAACGCGGGGCCATGATCGCGACGATCACGTCCTCCCAGGACGCGCGGACCTCCGCACGACCGGGATCGAGAGTGCCGAGCAGGATGCCGCGGTCAGCGGGCGGGACCTCTTTTGCGCTCCTGGCCGCCAAGGCTCGGGCGCAGGCTCTTCGCCTTGGCGAGGATCTCCTTGTCCAGCAGCGGCGCCACATCCGCCTTGCGGGCGAGGCCGGACTTGGACCCGGCACGCCAGCGCACCCACAGCACCGCAGCGGCGACGACCAGGGCCACGGTGAACAGGCCGGGGACGACGCGGGCACCGACCATCAGCATGCTGGTGCTCAAGGTCGGCCACAGCACCTCCGGGTGCAGCAGCGCGTCCGTGACGCGGAAGGGGACCCATGTCCCGCTCCCGGCAAAGTTGTTGGTGAGATTTCCGGTCAGCCAGGCGAGGGAGCCGAAAGCCATGACGGCACCGAGGACACCGAACAGGAGGTGGAGGAGCGCGTCCGACCCGGTGGTGGTCGAGGGCGTGCTGGTGTGCGGGGAAGGCACGGCGGTTCCTTGGGTGTGTGAGCGGGCGGGGGCGGGGCGCGCTCGGCTCTCGTGCAGCTCATGGGGTACTCCTGGAAGTCGGAAGCGGAACGTTTCAGCGGGGTCGGCCGGCAGGGCGAGGCGCGGGGGGAGGTGCTGCGGTGGCCGACGAACTGCCAGTCGACGGCGATGTTCCGGCACGCGGCGTGTGCCCCGTGATGGTGAGGGGCGCCGGCTGGGAACTGGACGCCGAGGAGACCTTGGCCTGTTCCGCCGCAGGAGAGGTGGCCAGAGCGGCACCACGGTGATCACGGACGGTCCGTGCTGCGGAGTAACTCTCTGACGGGGTGCCTACGCGGCGTAGTTCGACCTCGGAATCGACAAGTTCAGACTGGGCTGAGTTGACGAACTCCGAGGCGAAGCCGAACCGGTCAGCGAGCGCATGCGCTTCGTCGTCCAAGTCGTTGACCTGTTCGCCCGCCGCTTCCAGGGCCTCCCGGACGCGCTCCAGAGCACCGTGCTCGGGGTGAAGGAGGTGGTCGACTGCGCGCTGAAGGCTGGCTCCGTCTTCGGCCGCACGGATCTGGTCCGTGATGCGGAGAAGTTCGGCTCCGGCGGCGTAGGGCCCGAGCGTCTTCCGTGGCGTGTCGAGATCGGGCGGAAGGGTGACGTCGTAGCGAGCGGCTCGAAGCATCTCGGCCGCGTGGGTGGCGATGGCGACCTGGTAGGCGAGCGGAGTGGTGGTGGGAAGGCGATGGCGTCGGCCGTGCCAGTCGTCGATCTGCTTGAAACCGGCGTGGCGGAGGAGCTGCGCGGAGAGGTCATCGGTAGCGCCCTTGGCGACGACGCTGCCGCTGAACTCGGACGTGATGGTGATCGAGGTAGGCACGGAAGTCTCCGGGGCAGAGTTGGTGAAGGACCCGTTGGAGGTGGGCCAGTGGGCAGAGCGTCCGGCAATCCGGGGTTTGGTCCGGCCGGGAATCGCTGGTAGAGGCCGCACGGTGGCGGTCAGCCGGGTGCCCCGCCGCTGCAGGGCACCCGGGCGGTCAGAAGAAGGGATTCTCTGTCGGCCGGTCGGCCCCGGTGGCGGCTCGGAGTAGTTCGGCGAGGTCCTCGGGCTCGGACGACCTCTGGTCTATCCACCATCCGGCGCGGGTCACCGTACGAGCGCTCTCCTCGATCTCCGCCCACTCCGCTTCGCTGGTCGTGCCTTCGGTGACCAGGGCGGTGTATGCGTCGGCAAGGATCTGGTGACGACAGCGCATGCCCCAGGGGACGGCTCGCTCGGTCCCCTCCATGGGAGGCATCCGGTACTGCTCGGACCAGGCTTCGGACGCCGTCTGTTCCTCGGCGCGCTTCGCCTTGAGCCAGGCGGCCTTGTCCTGCTCGTCGCCTTCGTTCGAGGCGCGCCAGCAGTCGGTGCACTCCTGCCTGGAGAGCCATGCGGCGAAGCCGGCGCGGCGGTCGGCCGGGCGGTCGGACAAGTCGCGGTCGGCATGGTGACCGCAGGGGTGGTCTATGGGCCAGATCGTCTTCACGGCCATGGAAGGGCCTCCTTGAGGAGTTGGATCATCGGTCGCGGGAGTACGCGATGCGGGGGTCAACCGGCCGGACCGTCGCTGTGGTGACGGCGGAGGCGGAGACCGGCGCCCTGCCCGGGATACCGGCGCGGGCCGGGCTGGCGGCGAGCGCGGCGGCGCTCAACGGAGACGCGCGAGCGGGACCATGGCCGCGCTCACGGCCGGCGGCCGGCGGCGCAGCAGAGCGGGGCCGGGCCGTCACCTCTTGAGCGAGGCTGGGCTGCACTGCGACTTGGAGCTCCGAACGGTGCAGGGCCACCGTGGCGTCAGCGACTTTCCCCAGCGCCTCGACGCGATCGGTGGTCGCGGGGAGCGTGTAGATGTCCAGGCTCGAGTTGTGCCGCCAGCCGTCCTCCACCAGCGCGAGCCCGCTGAGGCCGGAGACACGGTCGTCGATGGCTGCGACGATGCCGAGCTGCGGGTGATCGGCGAAGGCGACGTCTGGTTCACCAAGCGGACCGCGGTCGCGTACCTGTGCCGTATCGGGCGCCAGTGCAGGGTCAAGTGCGGCGTCCACATCGACCTGGTAGCCGGCCTTGCGCAGCAGCTCGATGGCCCGGCTCGTACGGCCGTGTCCGTCACGGTTGTGGTCGGCCAGCGCGTACAACGTCGGCTGGTCGGGGACGGGATGGAAGTCGAATCCCTTGAGCATCCAGGAGCTGGCCGCGAGGTTCTTCGGGTTCGCGGCGACGATGCCGTGGACGGGGTGGTGGCCGAAGGCCAGGTCGGGCAGCACGTCGTAGTGGCTGGGCATGGCAGATCCATCCGAGGCGGGTGCGGGTACAGGTGCGGGCGGCGGACGGATCAGGTCTGGGGGCGCGGTGCACGGAGGACTCCTGGGTCGCGGTCGGTCAGAGCCGTGGAGCGGATGAGGGACGAGCCGACGACGGCGCGGCCCGCGCGGAAGACTCCGTCGGCGGACCAGTCGGGAGCACGCGCTGGCCGATCGACGGTGAAGGGGCGAGAGCGACACTCGCCCGGGACGGAGTGGAGCCGGGCGGGAGCACGTTGGCGGCGCGCTCCTTGCCGGATCGTTCCTTCTCCTGGCGCGGCGGCACGCCAAGCTGGTCCAGGCGGGCGTCGACGGCGGCGAGGAGATCCGGCACGCTGCCGCCATGGCGCGCATGCGGGCCGTCCGGCTCGGAGTCGTAGACCACCTCGTAGACGGCAGGCTCGACGGACCGGTGGCGGGTGACCATCCAGCTTTCCGGCGACTCGGGGTGCTCGGAGGACGGCTCCTGCGGGGGCGAAATGATCAGCGAACTGCCGTCAGGAAGCTCGGCGTGGACGATGTAGTCGCTGAGGCCGTACTCAACGGTGCACTCCAGGCCGCGCTGCCCGAGCGCAGAACAGAGAGCGGCCTGAAGGCGACGAGGATCGGACGCGGCGGTCGGGGACGGGGTTTCGTGGTGCATGGAGTTCTCCGTTGCGAACGCCCCGCCCCGCACGGCGATAGCCGCCGGGGCGTGGAGCTTGAAGGAGTGCGGTGGTCCACGAGGATCCGGTGATCGGGCAGTTTGGCGCTGCCGTGACTGCGTGCTAGGGATCACCGCGAGCGACCGGGAGCCGGCGGATGCGATGCCGGCGGGACCTGGGGCGAAGCAGGTGACACGGCAGGGGTGTTGTGCGTCGAGCGGGTCAGGGCGACGCGAGCCCGCTCGGTCTGCGCCGGCCGTTCGGTATCCGCCCGGTGAGCGAGGTATTCGCCGACGCGCACCAACGCCGGTCCCTTGGAACCCAGTTCGTGTGAGTAGTGCCAGCCTTCGGTGTTGCGGTGCTCCTCGGCACGCTCCTGGTAGAGGTGGAGCACGCTCGGCTGCGAACCGTCCATAAGGGCCATGACGCCGTCCCATTCGTGCCGCAGCTCCTGCGCCCGGAGCAGGATGGTGTCGATCCCGCGCAGCCGACGGAGGTCGTCACTGATCGGCCCCTCGACGTAATCGGGGCCGTCGGCGGCGGCGCGGACCCCGGCCAGCACCTCGGGTCCGTGGTCGAGGAACACCTCGGCGTGCTTCCACGCTTCGGCGTCCCGCTTGACCTTGCCGTCCCCGTGGACCTTGTCGTCCAGCGGCCAGCCGTCCGCGTCGCAGAGCGAGTCCGAAACCGCGTCCCAGGCGTCGGACGCCGCGTTGATGCCGGCGGCGGCCGAGGCCAGTGCCGGGAGGTGTCGTCGCCACGCCAAAGGGTCGGTGGCCTGCGACGGCTGGTTGTCACCGGAGGAAGGAGTGGAAGAAGCAGGCATGATCGATTCCCGTTGCTGTGCTGGTCGTTGGGCTAGGCCGCCATGCGGGCGTCTGTGTCGAACAGCTCCCGCTCAGCCGGGTGGAGGATGTGCTGGGTGATGAACGAGCGGCCGGCGACCTTCCACAGACCTCGGCCCTTGGTCAGGGCGGACACCGCCTGGGTCTCGACGCCGGTCAGGCCGAGCAGAGATGCAGCGGCGGCGAGCTGGTCGGGCTCCTGGCGGTAGATGATCCGGGTGGAGCAGTCGGCCAGCAGGCCCTCGGCCAGAACTCGGCCGCGCGAGCCGGCATCGCCCGCCGAGAGCAGATCGCTCAGGCGGTGGAGCACCATCAGATTCGCGATGCCCAGACCTCGGGAGAGCTTCCACTGGCTCTGCATCCGCTCCAGCAGCCCGACGTGCCTCATGAGCCTCCAGGCTTCGTCGTAGATCACCCAGCGGCGACCGCCATCGGGATCGCTGAGGGCGGACTCCATCCATGCACTCGCGCAGGTCATCGCGAGCACCAGTGCGGTGTCGTCGCCGGATCCGCCGAGACGGGAGAGGTCGATGGACAGCATCGGCGTCGTGGGATCGAACGACACCGTCGACGGAGCATCGAACATGCCGCTCAAGTCGCCGTGCACGAGACGTCGCAGGGCGTGGGCGAGGTCTTGGGCGGCTGAACCGAGGTGCCCGGCTTGGTGGCCGAGGGCCTGGTCGAGGCGTTCGGGGGAGCCGAGTACGTGTGCGATCTCGCCGAGCAGCGGCACCGTGCCTCGGGTGGCGGCGTCAGCGACGACCAGGTCCAGGGTCAGGTCGAGGGCGGTGTGCTCCATCGGCAGCAGGTCGCGCTTGAGCACGGTGCGGGCGAGGCCGGCGAGCAGCAGCAGACGGCGCTTGCGAACCTCCGTAAACCAGTCCTCCTCGCTCACGGAGGCGGGGCGGGCCGGGGCGTCCAGCGGGTTCAACCGGCCGGGGAGACCCGGGCCCAGGGCGATGCTGTAGCCGCCGAGGGCCTGGGAGACAGCGGCCCACTCCCCCTTGGGGTCGCAGGGGATGTAGATCCGGTAGCCGTGGGCGATCGACCGGGTGGCGATCGACTTCGCCAGCGCCGACTTGCCCATGCCGATGATCCCGGCCAGGACCGCGTTGGGGTTCGTGAAGCCCTCCACCCTGCCGCTGTTGTAGAGCGAGAACGGGTCGAAGCAGAAAGCCGCCTCCGCGTGCACATCGCGGCCGATGAACACCCCTTCGGCGCCCAGGCCGCCCTCGGCCACGAACGGGTACGCGCCGCTGGCTGTCGCGGTGGTCATCCGGTGGGCGGGCAGGTCGAGCTTGCCGCCGCGGGCGGAGGCCGGACCGGGGCGACCGGCGAGCGGATAGGTGGGCCGCAGATCCGGGTCGAGGGTCTGCTCGGCGCGGTGCTTGGGCGGGCTTCCGGCGAGGCGCGCCTGGCGGCGGGCCTCGGTGAAACCGGCTCGGGCGGCCCGCTGCTCGGCGCGTGACGTCTTACGGGGCACGAACAGAGGGGAGGCACTGGCGCGGGTACGGGGCATGACGTTTCTCCAGGTGAGGGGTGGATCAGCGGCGGACGAGGCCGGTGAACGGGGCGTGCAGGTCGGCCGGGGTGGTGCGCCGCCGCACGAGGTGCGCGGTGCGCTGGTGGCGCTGGCAGATGGTCAGTTCCGGTGTGCCCTCCGGAAGGCCGGCCTGGCACGCCTCCGGTTCGGGGACCTCGCCGGAGTCCGGCCGGGGTGCCGCGTGGTAGGCGGCGTGGAGGTGTTCGGCGGCCTGCCAGATGCGGGTGCGGGCGGTACGGAGCTGGTCGCCCTCGACCACGACGAGCTGCCCGGTGCGAGTGGCGTGGGCGTCGAGCAGCCCGTGCAGCGAGACGAGGTGGGCGTGCAGGGCGTCGATCTCGGCGCGGGTGGTGACCAGCGGGCCGCCCGGGATGTTGAGTACCCGGTGGAAGTCGAGCGCGGCGGTGGCGAAGGGCACGAAGTCCTGCGCGGTCGGGCTGGCGGTGCGGGACATGAGGGTGCTCTTTCGAAAAGAAGGGTCAGGCAGCGAGCGTGAGCGGCAGGGCGGCGGCGGTGAATGCCTCGGCCTGCTGCCAGGTCAGGGGCCTCAGATCGAGCTGGGCGCCGACGGCGGCGGTCTCCACGACGGCGCAGGCGGTGCGCAGCTCGTCCTCGGTGTCGGCCGAGACGGTCAGCAGACCGGTCAGGGCGACATCCGCGTGCCCGGCGATGAGCTGGCGTTCGCGGGACTTGATGTCCTGGTACTCGATCGAGTCCGCCTCGGAGTCGACCTGGCCGCGCCGGGCGCGTTCGGCGGCGTCGGCGATCACGCTGGACTTCTTGCGCTGCACGTCGCGCAGGGCGGCGTCGAGGTTCTTCGGCTCGTAGGAGAGCGACAGCGTGCGCCGGACGCCGCCGGTGAACAGGAGCTGGTGCAGGAACCCGGCCGATGTCTCGGTGCGCGGCCAGTTCTCCACCCAGTAGGTGGCGTGCACGGCGGAGTCGGTGGCGATGTGGTCCGCCTTTTCGACGACCACGATGGGGCCGGCGGCGGCGGGCTCGGCCTCGGGGCGACCGGCCGTGGACCAGCGGTCGAGTGTCTCCAGCGCCTTCGGGTCGTAGGAGGTGCGCACCACGGCGGCGATCTCGCGGGCGGTGAGCCAGCCCGTCGGGGTGAGACCGGCGGTCCGCGCCGCCTGGTCGAACGTGGAGGTGAGCTGGGCGAGGACGCTGAAGGCACCGGTGAGACCGCCACCGGCCTGGTTGATCAGCCGACGGGCCGCCTTGGTGTCCAAGGACACCGCGACGTACGCCTCGTGCGGGGCGGCTGCGGGGCCGGCGCTCTGGATCAGCTCGTTGTAGATCGCCCCGGCCATCGGGGTGTCGGGTCGGCCGTGCTCTTCCCAGTAGCGGCGCAGCGCGTCGCCGGAGTCGGGGATGGTGCGCTCGATCACCTGGATGCGGGCGATCTGTCCGGTTCGGGCGAGGGCCGCCAGCGCGCGTCCCCATCCGCCGACATTGGCCTGCTGGGTGCCCGGGTCGAGCAGGGCGTAGGCGCGGGAGGAGACCTTGACCACCGCGGTCAGCGTTCCGGTGTGCGGGTTGTGGACGGCGCCGTACTTACCGTCGGGAGCGGTGGCCACGCGCAGGCTGGCAGCGGTGCCGGGAAGGTGGAGCAGTCCTTCGCGGGTCGGCCGGCGAGAGGGCCGGGTGAGCCAGACGAGCTGGCCTCGCATCCGGCGCAGCGCGTAGCGGACGACGATCGGGGCCCAGTCCGCCAGAGCACGGCCTCGGTGGCGGACGAAGACGAGCAGGGCGATGACCGCCCACAGCGGTATGAGCTGGAGAGCGCCGACCACACCGCGAGCGAGGATCACGGCGAGAAGAAGAAGGCCGGTGACTCCGGCGACGACCAACTGCGGGACGGTCAGGCCGAGCAGGACGCCGCGCCTGCTGCGGTGGGGAAACTTCACGGTGGGCGTGGAGGACTGGTGCTTGCCGGACATGGTGGTTCCAGACAGTGGGAGCGGGCGGAGGACGGGGCGCGGGGCGCTCTTCTGGACGTCATGGCGAAACCTTCCTGCTGGTGGGGAGGCGAGGGCGGGCCGTGGAGTGCGGCCCGCCCCGGGGGATGTGGGTCAGGAACCCGACGGCGGCTGGGTGGGATACACCCAGTTCGGCGGCGTCGCAGAGCCGGTGGCCGATGGCCTGGACGCCGGAGTGCCGGAGGCCGAAGGTCCGGGAGCGGCGGGCGGCATGGAGGTCATGTTGGCGCCCGGAGCCGATGCGCCTGTGAGGTGACCGGAGCTGCCCGCGACGCCTTGGGCAGTCGATTCGGACCCTTCCGGTTCGTCCTCGCCGGGCCGGGTGATCAGCGGCGGGATCCCGGGGTGCTGGATCAGGGCACGGCCCTTGTCACCGGAGGCGTTGGGGTCCTCGCCGTACCGGAAGCGGGTTTGCTGAGTGGGCGGGCCGGCGTCGATGCCCTCCTTGCTGAGGTTGGTGCCTGAGGGGTTGATACCGGAGGCGACGCCATCGGTCCCTGCACCGGGGACCTGGTTCGGCCCCTGCGGAGCGGGGGTGCCGGTGCTGGCCCGCATCGCGAGACTGCCCGCGGTCTTCGCGGCTCCGGCAGCGACTGCCATGCCGGCGACGCCGGTACGGTGCATGTCGTCGTGGCCACCACCGTCGCTGGCCCAGTGCACGAACTTGTACGTCGCGTAGGGGCAGAGCAGCACCAAGACCATCACGACGAGGCCGGCCATCGCGTCGGACAGGGCCGCCATTCCGTCGCTGGCGTCGGTCTTGCCCATGGCGGAGACGCCGATCAGGAAGACAACGGTCATCAGGAGCTTGGAGACGATGAGGGTGCCGGTGGCCTCGATCCAGCCGCGCCGCCACCGCTTCGCGACCTCCCAGCCGCCGCCGGCCCCCGCGAACACCGCGAGCGCGACCATGATCAGGACGCCGACCTTGCGGGCGACCATCACGCCCCAGTAGAGGAAGGCGCCGATCGCGCACCCGAAGGCGACCAGTGCGGGCACACCCCAGCCGAGGTCGTACATGGCGCCCAGCTGGTTGACCTTGATCACACGGCGGATCGCGTCGTCGGCCGAGGTGTTGGCCGCTTTGAACAGCCCGTCGGACAGCGCGTCGACCACGGTGATGGCAACGGTGGTGAAGGCGATGGCGGAGAAGCTGAACAGGACTCCGGTCATGGTGCCGAACGCCGCCTTGGCGAGCGCGCGTTCGTCTCGGCGCCAAGCCGCAGTCATGAGCTGGATGCAGAAGATACCGACGGTCAGGGCGAGGCCGATGGGCAGCAGCAGCTCGTAGTTGTCGCGGAACCATCCGGCGTTGAGGTCGATGGCCGTCGTCTTGTCGACGGCCTTGGCGGCCAGGTCGGCCGCGCTGGCCGCCAGCTCGCCCGCCGACTTCGCGATCCACGCGCCGAGGCCGTCGGTGACGGTGCCGGCGGGGTTGGTGGCGAAGTCGACAGCGCCGCACACCTTGTCCATCAGCGGGAAGTCGCAGACTGCCATGGGTCGTACCTCCGTTCAGGGGCGAGGGTCAGGGCGCGACGGACGGCATGACACCGACCAAGGTGCAGAAGTGGTGGGGTCGGCACTGGACCGCGAGGGTGGTGGAACGGCTCTCCGCGCCGCCGGCGGCCGAGCCCTTCCAGCGAATCGACTGCTTGCCGGAGACGGTGACGGCGTAGACGTACGCCTGGGTGATCGCCCCGGGGTCGTCCTGGAGAGCCTGGGTGAAGGCGTGCGGGAAGTGCCCCTCGTTGATCTTGGCGGTGGCGACCTGCTTGTTGGCGGCCATCTCCTTCCACAGCACGGCCGAGGGGACCGCCTGGTCGACGGAGGCCCGGTCGGCGTACTTCGACTCCGTGGTCAGCCAGCCGCGCAGCGCCTCGCGCAGCTCAGGTTGCGAGTACGCGCGGGTGTCGTACGACCACAGCGCTGCTGCGGCGGCCTTCCCGTACGTGATCGGGTCGCGGGTTTTCGGCGGAACGGGGAGAGCACGGGGCCGGGTGTGCGGCCCGGATGGTGCCGCGGACGGCGGCGACGCCGCAGTGGCGGAGGGGCTTCGGCCCTCGCGGGTGAGGTGGGCGGCCAGGCCGGCGAGGGCGACGAGGACCGCCAGGATGGCGGTGCCGAGCAGCGCCCGGCGGCGCACGCGAGATGCGCCGCCGGGGTGGGTGGAGTGCTGAGCCATCAGTGGACCTGCGTCCCGAGCGTCGAGAAGAAGGCGACCACGCCGTTGGCCGCGCCGAGTAGAAGGGCCGCGCCCGCGCTGACCAGCACGCCCTTCTTCCCGTTCGCCTCGGCCTGGTGACCGCCCGAGTGGTGACCCCAGGCCCACACGCCCGCGCTGACGGCGAGGGCGCCGACCACGGCGATGAGCCCGAAGAGGTTGATCGAGCCCATCACCTGCTTGAGGACGTTGAGGCCAGGGAGCCCGCCCTCGTTCGGCTTGATTCCGGGGTCGTAGGCGAGCTGTATGACCTGGTCAGCGAGATACATGGGAACTCCAGTTCGAATGAGCGCACGCCAAAGCCCGGCGGGGCGAACCAGCGGTGCGAGGGAGAGGTGAGGGGGGAGGAGCGCCGGTCAGACGACTCGGCGGGCCGCGAGAATCCGCGATTTCCAGGACGCGACGGTGGTGATCCGGACGACGTCACCGGTGTGCGGGGCGTGGACGATCAGGCCCTGGCCGATCGCCATCCCGACGTGTTCCGGTACGGAGGCCGTCCCCTCGGTGAAGAGGAGGTCGCCCGGCTTGAGGGCATCGACCGAGACGGCCTTGCCGTCCTTGACCTGCGTGTACGTGGTCCGCGTCAGGGTGACTCCGGCGGCCTTGTACGCGCCCTGCATCAGGGAGGAGCAGTCGCAGCGGCCCATCGGGTTCTTGCCGTGGGAGTCGGTGCACGTGCCGCCCCACTGATACGGCGTGCCGAGCTGGCCGAGCGCCCACCGGATCGCCGTCTGCACCTTCGGCGGCGCGGAGGCGGGGATCTTGTACTCGTCCGGCAGGGCGCCCGCCGGGATGGTGCCGAAGTCCGTCCCATCACCGTCCGCCGAACACCCCCCCGCGGAATCGGAGGAGGTGCTGCCGGTGTCGGCAGAACCGGACGGCGAAGGGTCCGGCGATGCACCGCCGGCCTTCTGCAGCAAGGGCTCGATGGCCTTCTGCAGGGCGGTGGCCAGTGGCTCCCACTTGGCGTACGCCTCGGGGAAGCCCGACTTCTGTACCGCCTGGGCGGCCTGGCTGACAGAGAGGGACTGCCAGCCGGAGACCTTCTTGAGCCCCTCGTAGAACTTCGTCGAGGCGTGCACCGGGTCGAGGATCTGGCTGGCTGTGCCCCAGCCCATCGACGGTCGCTGCTGGAAGAGACCCAGCGAATCGCGGTCGCCGTAGGTCAGGTTCCGCAGGCCGCTCTCCTGCAGCGCGGTCGCCAGGGCGACGACCTGCCCTCGGACGGGGATGTTCATCGCGACGCCCGTGGCCTGGATCGTCTTGGCGTTGGGCACCTGGTCGGCAGGCGCGTCCAGGCCCGGCACGGAGACCGAGCCCTTGTCGCCGCCGTCCAGGATGGCCTTCACCTGCTTGGCGACGGCGGAGGTGTCCACACCCTGTGCACCGTCGGTCGAGCACGAGGCAGAGGCGGTCCCGGCACCGATGCCGAGGATCGGCAGTGCCAGCAGGAGTGGTCCGGTGGCGCACAGACCGACGAGGGCTCCCGTCGTCTTCTTCACGGCCGCCGCCGTTCAGCACGACGGCGGTGCGGACCAGACGATGGAGGTGGGTCGGGGCGCGGGTGTGCCAGGGCATGCTGCATCGCAGCGGCTCCTCGGTGTTCGTAGGAGGCGCGGTGCCGACTTCTCGTGCAAAGCCGTCGGCACCGCGCCGATGTGCATCCGCCTCTCGGCGGGCCCGGTTCAGAGGAGTTGGTAGCTCCAGGACGCCGGTTTCAGGTCACGCGCGGCACCCAGCCGCGCTCGTAATCTCACGCAATTCACGCGGGCCTCCTCATGGCGCTCGCGGGCAGATGGGCAACATGCCTCCGACGCTGCTCGATTGGACGAGACGGCACGGATAAGCACAGGTCAACGGGGGTGGAGCAAGGCTCCTTCCCGGTGGCACGGCGAGACAGTAGAGCGGGATTCCAGCCGCACCAAACGACTGCCATCCAGGGGCCCGAAGCAGGGAGCCACCTCGTTAAGTGCGGCCGGAATTCGCCGTTAACCTCCGCTGCAACCTCGCACCGGATGCACGCCGTTGAGCGCTGCCCGGAGCAGGTCCAGACTCCGCCGCGCCCGAAAAGAGGCCCTCACCATGAGCTACACCCTGCACCGAGGCGACGCCCTGACCGTCCTGAAGTCCCTCCCGGACGAGAGCGTCCACGCGGTGATCACCGACCCGCCGTACAACTCCGGGGGCCGCACCAGCTCCGATCGAACCGGCCGTACCGCCCGTGCCAAGTACGTCACCAGCAACTCGGCGCACGACCTCGCCAACTTCCCGGGCGAGAACCGCGACCAGCGCTCCTACCGCTCCTGGCTCACCGAGCTGCTCACCGAGGCGTACCGGGCCTCGACCGAGCACGCGGTCGCGATGGTCTTCACCGACTGGCGCCAGGAGCCGACCACCTCCGACGCCCTCCAGATGGCGGGATGGACCTGGAGCGGCACGATCCCGTGGATCAAGCCGTCCAGCCGGCCCCGCAAGGGCGGACCGAAGCAGGACTCGGAGTTCATCATCTGGGGGGTCAAGGGCTCCCTCGACAACACCCGCGACCTCTACCTGCCGGGCCACTACATCGCGTCCCAGCCCCGCAAGGGCCGGGTTCACATCACCCAGAAGCCGGTCGAGGTCATGCAGCAGCTCGTCCAGGTCTGCCCCGAGGGCGGCACCGTCCTCGACCCGTTCACCGGCAGTGGCTCCACCGGGGTAGCGGCCCTGCGCGAGGGACGCTGCTTCGTGGGCGTCGAGCTGTCCGCGCACTACGCCGACGTCGCCGAGGAGCGGCTGCGGGCCGAACTGACGAAGGACGACTTCGAGCTGGCCGGACCGGAGGCATGAGTGTGAGAGCGAAGAGAGGACAAGGCTGGCGGCCCACAGACGCCAGAGGGGCGGCTGGAGCATCGACTAACCGATGCTCCAGCCGCCCCTCCTGTTACGTCAGGCCGCCTCGAACGCTCGCCGGATCAGCGGCGCCGCCTTCTCCAAGTCGGCTGCCGAGACGACGCGGACCTCCAGGTCGCCGGTCCCGAGGTGTCCGATACCGCGCATGTCCCGGGTGAAGCCCTCCTCCAACTCGACCGTGTCCGGGTCGAGTCTGAGGTACACCAGGATCGCCTCGTGCTTCGGACGGAAGATCACCGACGCCACGTTCACCAACCGCCGATAGGCGATGTAGTGCCGCAGCGGGGCCACCTCCACCTCGCCCCACGCCGTGAGCGCCTCGTCCAACTCCGCGCACAGGTCCCGCAGACACTCTGGCACCGCGACGCTGCCCGCGGGCGAGCTGATCACCGGAGTGGCCGGATCTGTGTCGACCGTCGTTGCTGGCTCCCGGTACCGGCGGGACGAAGCGGCGCTTGAGAGGCCGACCGCGGAATCGACGAGCAGCAGCCCCAATAGGCCACCATCGAAGACCCGATAGCGCACTAGGTCGATCCGCTCAGGCAGCCTCTGCACGGCCACCCGGTCGTGGTGCGAGAAGCCAGCCGCGATGCAGATCATCCGCGGACGACGCCAGTCGATGGACTCAGCGGCCTCCGCGCCCAGTACCTTCCGTACGAGCGCCTCGAACTCGTGCCTCGCGGACTCCAGCCAGGACAGGTACGACACCGCCTGCGACATCACCCCACTGTCCGAGCCCTTCTTGAACTCGATCACCACGGGGCCGCCGTTCTCGTCCAACCCCAGGGTGTCGATCCGCCCTCGATGCCACGGGCCGGTCGGATACTCCGACGCCAGGAATCGAATGCCCAGCATCTGCTCCAGGCCAGCCTCTACTCGGCGCTGCAGTTCCACCTCCAGCGCCACCGTCGAACCGGACAGCTTGACATCCCGTCCGTCCGCGTCCTGCCGGAACAGCATCAGCTCCGTCACCAGCGCCCCTCCCGCGATCTCTACAAGGAGACCAATGGAGCAGGAGCCCTGTGTATTCCGCTTGTAGGTCGTTGGATCCCTCAGTCAGGGCTGGGGCGCGACCTGCGCCCCGGCCTCGTCGAACGAACGGTCGGCCACCCCTGTTATGGGGCTGTCAACCCACTCACCCTTGGTCCGAAGGCCTGAAGCAGCCCCGAGCTGTCGATGCGCAGAGCCGGAGAAGTCGGTGTAACCCGCAACATTATTGCCAAGACTCATCCGCGGCCACCTCATTGACGAGTCCGCCGCTGGAGCACGAGCGGGCGCTGCGCTGACGCAATGCCTCCTTCGCCGCAGACCGAGGCTCGCGTTCCCGCCGACGCACGCCCGTTGTCAGTGGGGTGGGTGAGAATCTGTGTGTGGCGACTTTCCCTGAGGCTGAACGCTATATCCAGTTCCTGCTCGTGCAGTTGGCGGGCCGTAACGAGCACCATGTGTTTGAGCAGATCGTGTATCAGATTGCGCTGCGCCGACTGAGCAGCAACATCGTTCCAGCCACCGGTCCAGTGAGTGCGGGCGGGGATCAGGGACGTGATGCCGAGTCGTACTACACAAGCCTGCCAGACGAGTTGCCTGAAGCGGGAGGGTTTGTCGGGCGTGCTACTACGGAGCCCTGGGTGATGGCGGCATCCGTGCAGAAGCCGCCGTTGGACGGAAAGATCCGCGATGACCTGAAGTCGATCTGCAGCCGAGGCGAACCCGTGCGCAGAGTGGCCTTCTTCGCGGCGCACGAAATTCCGGTGGCGGCACGGCACCGGCTTCAGAAACATGCGCGGGATACCTACGACGTCGCTCTGGACGTGTTCGATGGACAGGCTGTGGCCAGCATGCTAACCCAGGGTGACCTGGTCTGGATCGCCCAGCGATTTCTGGATGTGCCTTCGGCGATGATCCCGGACGAGCCGGCCGAGGCGCATCCGGACTGGTATCGCTCAACCCTGACCGCTTTGCGGGAGCGGCCGGACAGGCGACTGACGCCGGGAGCCCTGTCCGAGGTCCGGAATGGTTTGCGGCATGCGACTTTTGATGACGAGGCGCGTGTAGACCTGCCCGAATGGCTGGGCTACGTCGGAGAATTCATTGATTCCGGGGACGGAGAACTTGCCCTCCGAGCACGCTACGAGCGAGTGCTGGCCGTACTACGCGGGAAGAACAGCCTGGACGGCGTTGAGGCGGATATCCGTGCGGTGATCGATGCCGCCCTGTCCTCAGAGCGTGTCGCACTCCTGGATGACGCGGGCCAACTGTTGTTGTACTGGGCCGGCGCCTGGCTGCGTCATCTGGGTACGACGAACGCCGAGGAACTGCGTGAGCTGGACCTGCGCCTGCGGCAGCACGTCACTGCCTTGGTCGAGGCCACTGACGGTGCTGTCTACCCGGTACGCAAGGCGTCGCTGCTTGATGTGGCTGCCCGTTTGTCCCTGCACCCGCGCTGGCATCAGATCGCACGCCCTGCCGCAGGGGTGCTGCCCACCCCACTGGAGACGACACGGCTGCGACTGGAAGGTGAGATCGTTCCCGATGTCAACCCAGCCAGTCGGCCGGTCGATGTCACGGAGGCGATGGACTGTCTGGAACAGCTCGTCCACCTGCTGCCGCAGGCTCGTGCCTTCCCGGTCGGCGGTGTGAGCGAGACGTTCCAGATGTTCGCACCCGCCCTCACCGAAGACCCACGCTACGAGAAGATCCGCGACGCGCTCGACGCCGCGCAGGCGGACCTCACAGGCGACAGTAGCGTTGCCGCACGCTGCCGGGATCGTGCGATGGCATTCCTGCGCGCGGAAAGGCCGCTAGACGCGCTGCGCGAACTCCACGAGGTCAAGGTCAACTGGTGGCACGGGGACACTCTGCGAGGCGCGCTGCTCACCATGCGCATGATCGGAAAGATCTACGGCGACCTGGACCTGCAGCAAGCCGCCCGGCAGTACGCGCTGACCGTCGTCGCCGTCGCAGCCTCACCCAGTGGCCAGGAACACGAGGACCTGCTCCCTGCCGCGTTGACTCAAGCCATGGCTCACACCCACGCGGCGGGGCACTGGGGCGACGCCCTCGCTCTTGGCGGACTGGCCTTTATGGCCCACCACCTGTTCGCCGACGCCCCCGAGGATTACCCCTCTCACGGCTACATTCAGCAACTCGACTTTCACGCCAGCATGGTCATGCTCAGCGCGGAGCGGTTCCGCCCCGCGCTCCTGCCGGCCCTGCGCGGGCTCATCAATGCCGACTACCTGGCCGATTTGGATGAACACCTTCCGCTGATCCGGCCCAGCTTCACGCCAACCGAACAGCAGTTCATCCGCAACGCAGACGACCAGCTCACCGGAAGGCCGTTCTCTGATGCGGGAGCGCACCGGGATCTGAACTTCGCAGCCCTGGGCACGACGTGGCTGATCCGGTGCGACAACACCCGCGCCACCGTCCTAGCAGCCGAGCGTTTCGCTGCTGCGGTACAGATCACGCTTGCGGAACTCGCCCCGCATGACCCTCTGTTCCTTCCTCAGGACATCCTGGTCCGGGTGATCACGGGCACGCCACTGGGTGGAGGGGACAGAGTCACCTTCCGGCCCAACAACCACGCCATCGACTGCACCGTCATCCTCAGCCCGTACAGCCCCTCGACCGACCACCCAGCCTTCGAGCGCGAACTGTCGGCCACGGTCGTGCACCTGCTGGCCCACCTCAGCGCCAGGCCCAACGAGGCGTTCATGTCCCTGGTGCAGACAACGTTCGCTCGCGGGCTCCTACACAAACTGATCAGTGGCCGTCCCTACGACGAAGTCGCCGGTCTGCTGACCGACGCGCACTATGACACCCTGCGTCAAACGGCCATGTCGCCGTGGTTGGGCGAGCCCTTCCAGCCGCCAACTGCCCCTCAACTTGCCCAGCCCACGACACCAGGGCCCGGCTACGACCGCCCCAGAGCACTAGACATGATCCGCGACAACTACACCGACCTGCCCCAGGTGCTCAGCGAGACAATGCCTCGTGTCCTGGCAGACGCCGACACTCGCACAGGGCTGGAGGAATTGCGTGAGGAAGGTTGGCTCGACTGGCAGATCCTGCTGGCCCTAGCCAATGTCGCCGCTAACCTGCGGCTGGAGCAGGCCCACCCAGGAAGCATTCCCCGGGACTATCTCACCCGCTTCTTTCAGACACCGGAAAGTGACTACGAAACCGAACTGCCCCTGAGTGCCTTCACCGCTGACTGCCTGCGCGCGCAGATGGACGTGACCTTGCTCGCCGTCGCTCAACGCCGATGGAATCTGGGCTCCGGCATGAAAACTCCCAACCTGCAGGCGCTCAAAGAGTTGCTGACCACCCGCTACAACTTTGCAACGGATGACGTTCCGCACGGCGACCTACTCAACGGCGCTCAGGTCTAGCACGAGCCTTTGCTTCCTCCGAGCGCCTGACGCATAGCCAGTGAAGTGCCCCGAGTTCCGTACGCATCCTGCAGTTCCACTCGGTGGCGACAACCGGGCAGGAAGGGAGTGTCTTTTCCTTTGTGTAAGCCCTGGTGTGGACGCTTTTCCGGTGTCGTGTGTGAGAGCTACTGGTTGTCGGTGACTCGGTCGCCGTAGAAGCCGGCGAGGGTGTTGATGGCCGTTTTCCAGTTGCGGGTCTGGCCGGTGACGTTGGGCTGGTTGGGCCGCCGGTCGCGGATCACGAGGTAGAGCACCTTCAGGGCGGCCTCCTCCGTGGGGAAGTGTCCCCGGCGCCGAGTGGCCTGCCGGAAGCGGGAGTTGAGGCTCTCGATCATGTTGGTCGTGTAGACGACCTTGCGGATCTCGGGTGGGAAGCGCAGGAAGACCACGAAGTGCTCCCAGCTCCGGTGCCAGGTCGCGATCAAGGCTGGGTAGCGGTCGCCCCATTCGGCCTCGAATTCGGCGAAGCGGGCCTCGGCGGCATCCGCGTTGACGGCCGTGTAGACCTGCCGGAGCTCTTTGGCCAGCACGGACCAGTCCTTGGTGGAGGCGAAGCGGAGGCTGGCGCGGACCATGTGGACCACACACAGCTGGACGTCGGCCAGCGGCCAGATGTTCTGGATCGATTCGGGCAGCCCCTTCAGGCCGTCACAGCAGGCGATCAGGACGTCCTGGATGCCACGGTTCTTCAGTTCCGCCAGCCAGGTCATCCAGGTCTTGGCCCCCTCGCCGCCGCTGCCGACCCACATGCCCAGCACGTCCCGCTCTCCCTCGAGGCTGATGCCGACGGCGATGTAGACGGGGCGGTTGGCGACCGCGCCATCACGGATCTTGATGACGATGGCGTCGATCATGACGACCGCATACACGCGGTCCAGCGGGCGCTGGCGCCAGGCATCGAGCTCGATGGCGACCTTGTCGGTGGCCCGTGAGATCAAGTCCCGTGAGACCTCCATGCCGTAGATCTCCGCGAGGTGCGCCTGGATCTCACCCGTGGTCAGGCCCTTGGCATACAGCGACACGATCGCCTCGTCGAACCCCTCGACCCGCCGTGTGTGTTTGGGCACGATCTGCGGTTCGAAGCTGCCGGCCCGGTCCCGCGGCACCTCCAGATCGACCGGACCGACATCGGTCAGCACGGTCTTCTTCGACGTCCCGTTGCGGGAGTTGCCCGATCCGGCCCCGGCACGGTCCCCGCGCTCGTAGCCGAGATGCTCACTCAGCTCCGCCTCCAGCGCGCCCTCCAGGACCAGCTTCACCAGACCCTTCAGCAGCCCGTTCTCCCCGACCAGGTTCAGTCCCTCGGTGCGGGCCCGGGCGACCAACTGTTCGGGCATCTCCCGGTCCAGCTCGGCTTGCCTCGCCAACTCCGCCCCCGTTTGTACGTTGTCCGCACCCTCGCGGGGGTTTCCACGCTTGATCCCCATAGTGATCCTTCCCGGCAGAGACCACGTCTCATGCCAGCCAGGTCACACCGGGGCATACACAATTTTTAGGACAGTCCCGGCAGGAAGCGGAAGGAGCTCAAGATGACTCTGCAGCCAGTCAGTTCCATGGTTCC
>NZ_JASERH010000148.1:0-51473 GCF_030766975.1 Streptomyces sp. KL116D
GCACCCTGGAAGGGAACCCTCGCCGTGAGGGGGATGGTGACCTTGCATCTGGTCCGTACCGGTGACGAACCGGTCACCGCCCGCAGCCCCCTGCGCCTGCGGCTCGGCCTGGCGCTGTTCGGCCTGGTCTGGACGACGGCGGGCACCATCGCGTTCCTCCTGGCCCATCGTCCCTGGTGGGCGCTGGTCTGCGGAGCCCTCTGGCTGATCACGACGATCGACCCTTCATGATCACCCGCCATATCCGCCAGGGCCCCCACTACCAACCGGGCCGGGACGTCCCCCGTACCGGAAAGCCCCGTAAGGGCGCGGGGGAACGGCGCGAGCGGCGACGGCGGACCCGCACCGCCGCTCAGCGACCGGCCCGGGAGACGGCAGGCGCTCAGTCGTCGAACCGGGCCGCCGCGACGTACCCGGCTGCGGATCGAGCGCGGCCGCCAGCCGGAAGTGCCGGCGGGCCTGCTGCGGCTCTGGACCACCGCTCGTACGTCCGTGCTGCGCGAAGTGCGCGAACGCGTTGTCCGGTTCGCGCTCCAGCACGATGGAGAACTCCAGCTCGGCAGCGCAGTTGAGCGGCGGCGAAGAAGGCGCGGGCTCTCAGCAGCCGGGCCGCCGTGTTCTCCGGGTGGGGCTGCGATGACGTCGTCCAGAAGCTTCACCGCACCGGCGCGGATCGCGTGCGGCGAGCAGTTGCTCGGCGGCGCGGTAGTCGATGACGTGCGTCTCCGGGGTGGCGTCGGCACGGTGAACTCCCTTCTGGTGCCGACCTGTCGATCACGCCAACACCGTGGACCGCGCTGGCTCCTGCCCCCTCCTGAGCACGCGAACACGCGGCCCGGCGCACTGCGGCGGGGGCCCGGACCGGCTCGGGCAGCCTCGGTCCGGCTCAGCTCATGGAGACCGCGAGCACCATGCCCGTCAGCATCGAGGACACCGCCCGCGATCATGAATCCCTGGTCCACTCCGGGCCGTTCTGCCGAGGACGACTGGTCCCGCGCGGGTCCCGCACGTCGTAATGCGACGCTGACCAGGGCCGCGCTGGCGGGCAGCGGCCGCCGCTTGGTGGGCGGCACCGGCGAGACGACCTCTATGACCCGCTCCGTCGTCCGTCTCGCTGAACTGCAGCAGCGGCCGCTCGCTGCCCGGCTGCGGCGGCTTGACCAGCCCGACGATTTCGCTGCCTGCCGCCTGGATCGCGGCGGGTGCGCTGGAGCCCGTAGGCCCCGGCGAGTAGCAGGCGACGAGACCGCCCATGGCGCGAACGCGGCGAGGACGATCACGCCGACGCGAGCGCCCGGCGCACCAGGGTCCGCCCAGACCGCGTCGACCTGTACCCGTGGCCGCTCCAGGCGGCACGTCGCGTTGCCGATCACGACGTCGGCGATCTCGCGGCGCTTCTCCCGGGTGGCCTGCGCGGCCATCCGCCCTGGCGTCCTCCTCGTTCCATGCCGCGCAGCCGGGTCAGCCGGTCGAGCCAAGGTCTCCGGGCGGCGTCACTGACGATCACGAGTAAGGTCGTAGAGCGGGCCAGTCCGTTCTCGGCGAGCAGCGGTACGTCGTGGATCGCGACAGGTCAGGGCCGGCGGCGGCGCGTCGGCTCTGTCTTGCGAGCGGGCGCCGACCAGCCAGGGTGCACGCGTCTTGTTGAAGCACGGCCACAGCTTGTCGGCGTCGGCGAAGACGACGGAGCCCGAGTTTCGGCCGGCTCCGCGCTGCGTGCCGGCGCGAGCACCTTGCTCCCCGAAGGCCGCCACGACGGCCGCGAGCCCCGGCGAACCGGGCTCGACGACCTCCCGGGCCGATCCGGTCCGCGTCGATCAGGACGGCCTCCCGCGCTCCACCAGGAGCCGGGACACCTCGCTCTTGCCGGCAACCGATGCCGCCGGTCAGCCCCACCACCTTCAACATGAGCGGAAGCTTAGGGCCCTGTCAGGCCGTCGCCCCTCCCCGTTCGGCGGGAACTTCTCGAACTCGAGGCCGATCTCGTCCGCCGACAGGACTCTCCACCGGCTCGGCCCAGCATGTTCCTCCGGGACTCGGCGCCCGCGGCGGCGCGTCGTACTGGTGCTTTCAAGGCCCTGTGGACTGGCGAGGCGAGACGAGCTCCTCGTCGCCCTCCTGGATCTGCCGGTCGATCTCCGTCTGCGTGCGGTGCGCCCGGTGCGCAGACCGTGGGCGGCGCGCCGGGCAGCACGAGGCCCGGTCGCTCCCGGTGATGGCTTCGGCAGGACGCGAAGCGCGGCGTCCGGGTACGCGCGCCGCGACGTGGTGCGGGACGCGCGCTGCGACCCGGGGACGTCGTGCCCGGCCTCCATCGGAGGCGGGTACTCGACGAGCGCCTCGAGAGCCTGCGGCACCGGCGCCTCGCCGGACGGGCCGCGGTGCCTAGGCACAGGTCCATTAAGCTGCCGTGCAGGGTGAGGCCGACGCGCGCGCGCAGGACGCCCATCGGGATCCCGTGGAAGTTCACCGCGAGCCGCACGCGAGCCGCTCCACGATCTGCTTCGCGGCCTTCCGCGAAGCGCTCCCACTCGACGTCCGGGCTCGGGACCCGTCAGCAGCAGGAAGGGCGCCCCGGTGGCGTCCTGCACGAGTCGCACCTCGATGGAGGGCACCTCGTACTCCGGTCCAGCGGTCGCTAGCTAGAACGTGAGCAGCGGGCGCCGCGCTCCCGGTAGTCGACCAGCCGGTCGTGGTCAGAAGCGCGCCACGACCTGGTGGGACCCAGCGGTCGCACGGTCGACGATCTGGCCGCCGGTCTCACCCGCACGTCGATCGTATCCGTCGAAGTGGTAGAGCATGACAAGGCCGGCCGATTCCTGGGCGAGCGCCATGCCCACCACGGCGAGCCCCTTCGGCTCCCATGTGTACACAAACTCCTGCGCATCAAGCACTGTGACCGCTCCTCCTCGTGTTCACCAGAGAAGAACGCGTGAGGAGGGCGCGGGCGTTCCACGCCCGCGCCCTTTTCTCGGCCGTCTCTTACCGACGCTGCGGCACTCAGCTCGCGCATCACGCGCGCGCGTGCAGCCTGGTCGCGGCCCAGCGCGCGGACGTGATGAACGCGCCGTGCTTGCCGCGCGTCGGTGTAGCTGAGTTTCAGACACCGGCGAAAGTAGACGCGTCCGGCGGGCCTCGTTCAGCGGCTTGTGGCGCGGGTCGTCCGACCGCCGTGTCGTGCCAGGCGCCTTCGAGGTGCGCTCCGGCGCCCGGTGGTGCGAGAAGGCGACGAGGCGAGTTCCGGTCCGGGTACTTCTCGCCGTAGATCTTCACGCCCTGGGCGACGGCCCGCGCCTCCCAAGCTGCGGCGGCGTGAGCTTCGCGTACGCGTCGGCGTCTGACGGTCGTGGTTGGCGTAGCCGATCAGGACGCCGCGCTCGCCGTGGAAGCCAAAGAACGACGGGTGTCCAGATGTTGGCTTTGTCCAGGTCGGTCTCGGTGATGCCGCCGTAGATCCGGTGGTCGGTCTCCACCAGCGGGACCGGTACTCCAGGCCGATCTTCCCCGCGGACTGCGGCGTGATGGCCTCCAGGGCGCTCTGCATGCCGGAGCCGAGGTTGTGCGGGATCTGGCGAGGATGTTATGCAGCGCCGACGCAGAAGTCGGCCTCGACGGCCTTTGGTCCGGACCGCCTCTGCGTGTACGTGACGCGGACCCCGCCACCGGTGTTCGGTGATCCGGCTGACGACGCGCCGGTGTGCACCCGCCGCGTCCCGACGGCTCTGGTGAGTGCCTTGGGTGCCTGGTCCATGCCGCCCACCGGCTGGAACATCAGCATGGCCTGGTCGAAGCCGAACTCTCGAAGGAGCAAAGAAGCGTCCGACGCCGCTGGCGAACACCTTCCGACGCGGAGGGCACGTCACCGAGCAGCACACCGGGTGTGCCGTCGCGGCGGGTCGGTGGTAGCCGCGGCGTTCGCCGCCCCCGGTCAGCTTGTCCCCCAACGCGCCGAAGTCCTTGGAGGAACTCGACGAGCCGCCCCGGTCGCCGCCGGTCAGTTCCCGGTCCAGCGCCCCCTTGGAGGCCTTGGCGAGCAGCTCCGACACGTACCCGTAGTCGGCCTTGCGGTCCGGTACCGCATCGGTGCGGTCATGCCCGCCGACTCGTTGAAGAGGTAGGCGTCGGCGTTGGTGTTGGTGAACACCTCGATGGGGACGCCGAGTTCACGGCAGTAGTCGAGCGTACACCATCCACTGAGGCAGCCGCGCCGGCCCGGCGCGTTCACATGTACTCGCCCGCCGCCGAAGCGCGCGTGGTCTGCTCGTTCCCGCACGTGTCCACGGTGCGGTCGCCGCCCCGCACGGTGAAGTTCCGCCGCCCGTGCGGTCCCTGGGCCTTCCGCAGGGACCGTACAGTCGTAGCCCGCCTTGCCCAGTTCTGTATGCGGTGCGGCGAGTCCGGCGATGCTGCCGCGCGATCACCCACCTTCGCGGCTCGTCTCGCTGAGCGCGCAGTCGGCGCCGCGGTGCGCGGTACGGGAGTTCACGCTGGGCGGCCTGTCGCCGTCGGGCGAGTCCGAGCTCCATGCCGCGAACATCGCGCCCGCTCCCCGGTGACCCCTACGTTCCGCAGAAACGCCCGTCGACTGGTCCCCACTACCTGCCATGTCCGGGCTCCTCTCAGCATCGTGCGCGCGATCTTCGCTTGATCCGATGGTGGCAACGCCCTGCTAGCGGCACGGCAGCTACTGCCGTATCCACCCACGCTTTCTTCTTGCTCGAGGACGCGCCCGCCAGGGCGCGGGGAACGGCGCGTGAGGAGCCCCACACACAGCGCGCACTTGCTGCGCGGGGAGAAGCCTCCCGGCGGGGACGTCGCGGAAATACCCGGCACCGAAACGGTGCGGGCCCACTCGTCAACTCGCCACTTGCCAGCGCAGAGCGTTTCAGCTCTGGCCGCCGGCCAGCTTCTCGCGCAGCGCGGCGGGCGCCTCGTCCGACGCCAGCGCCGGAGTTGTCGTCCGACTCGAGGAGTACGAACCCGCCACCGGACGCGGGCCGGAGCCGCACTGGCGCCGGCGACGGCACCTCGGCCTCGGCCTGGGCGTCGGCCCGCGGGGACTTGATGACCTTGGCCTGGTGCTGCCGAAGCGCCGCCGCGCCTCGGCGTACTGGGTCTCCCAGGCCTTCGCGCTGGTCTCGGCCCGAGCCAGTCGTTGGTCTCGGGGTCGAAGCCCGGGTAGATGTAGTTGCCCTGGTCGTCGTACGACGCGGCCATGCCGTACAGGGTCGGGTCGAACTTCAACGGCCGAGGGTCGGCGCCGAAGCCCTGCTGGCCTGCACGCTCGAGGTCGATGTCGATGACCTTGACGAAGATCTCGTCGTTGACCTGGACGACCTGCCCGGGATCTCCACGTGGCGCTCGGCCAGCTCGGAGATGTGGACCAGACCCTCGATGCCCTCGTCCACGCGGGACGAACGCACCGGAACGGAACCAGCTTCAGTGACCTCACCCGACGACCTGGCCGATCTGGTGGGTACGGGCGTGAACTGCTGCCACGGGTCTTCTCCTGCGCTCTTCAGCGACAGGGAGACGCGCCGCGTCCATGTCGATCGACCCGATGGTGACTCCTGGCCGACCTCGACAACCTCGGACGGGTGGTCGATGTGCTTCCAGGAGAGCTCGGAGACGTGGACGAGACCGTCGACGCCACCCAGGTCCACGAAGGCACCGAAGTTGACGATCGAGGAAACGACGCCCGGAGCGGACCTGACCCTTCTGCAGGGTGGTGAGGGAACGTCTGGCGAACCTCGGACTGGGCTCCGCTCGAGCCAGGCACGGCGGGACTGGGACCACGTTGTTGCGGTTCTTGTCCAGCCTCGATGATCTTGGCCTCGAGCTCCTTGCCCACGTAAGGCCGGAGGTCGCGGACACGACGCATCTCGACGAGTGGGAGGCCGGCAGGAAGCCACGGAGGCCGATGTCGAGGATGAGACCACCCTTGACGACCTCGATGACGGTACCGGTGACGATGCCGTCTTTCTTCCTTGGATCTTCTCGATCAGGCCCCAGGCACGCCTTCGTACTGGGAGCGCGCTTGACAGGATCAGGCGGCCTTCCTTGTCCCTCCTTCTGAGAACCAGGGCTCCTCGATCTGTCACCAACCGCGACGACCTCGTTCGGGTCGACGTCGCTTGGATGGAGAGCTCGCGGCTCGGGATGACACCTTCGGTCTTGTAACCGATGTCGAGGGAGGACCTCGTCCCGGTCAACCTTGACGATGACGCCGTCGACGATGTCGCCATCGTTGAAGTACTTGATCTCGTCGATGGCGGTGAGGAAAGCTTCCTCGTTACCGATGTCGCTGGACTGCAACCTGCGTGGTATGTAGGCCCTGGTGCTGCCCGTCATGTGGGAAAGGGCTCCAGGACATTGAAAGTCGCAGGGTACTGCTACGCCGGGAGCCTGTTTCTGCACCGGAAGAAGCCGGACAGCTCTAGGAAGCGCCGAACCTGCGGGAGAACGGTGGCGCTCTCGACAACCGAGGGGACATGCAACAGATGCGAGCACAGCCTGCTATGCGTCTGAGGTGCGCAGGCCCGCAGCGCAACTTGTAAGCATACGGGGGCTGCCGGCAGGGGTCAAATGCGCGAAGGCGCACACCCGCGGATCGCCGCATACCCGGCACAAAAACCCTGTCGCACGAGGCTACGAGGGCCGCAGAGCCCGCAGATTAGTACCAGGGAGCCGATCATCAAGGGGTCCGACCAATGCAAGCGTACGAGCCGCCCGTCCCGCCGTCGGGCACGGCGGCCTCCTCGGTCGACGACGACTCGACGGCCACCCGCCGTGACGCGGGACACCACCGAGAGTTCGCGCCAACCTGCGGCTGGTGGGACCGGAACGCGGACGAGTACTCCGATCGAGCAGCACGGCATCGCTCCTCGGCGACGACCGTTTCGTGTGTCCCGAAGCGCCTCGACGAGGTGGGAGGCCGAGCTGCTCGGCCCGGCGGAGTGAGCTGGCCGGCAAGGACGTCCTGAGATCGGGGGCGGGCGCGCCCAGTGCCTCGCGCTGGCCGGCCGCGCAGGGCGCACGGCCCGTCGCCCTCGACCTCTCGCACCGCCAGCTCCAGCACGCGCTGCGCATCGACGGCGGCAAGGTGCCCCTGGTCCAGGCGGACGCGGGCGTCCTCCCTTCCGCGACGGCTCCTTTCGACCTGGCCTCGTTCCGCGTACGGCGCCCTCCCCTTCATCGCGGACCAGGTCCAGGTGATGCGCGAGGTGCGCCGGGTGCTGCGGCCCGGCGGGCGCTTCGTCTTCTCCGCCACGCACCCGATCCGCTGGGCGTTCCCGGACGAGCCGGGCCCGAGGGGCTGGACCGCTCCCGCCTCCTACTGACCGCACTCTATGTGGAGCAGGACGACGTGAGGGGCGGGCCGTATATGTGGGAGCACCACGGATCGTCGGCGACCGGGTGCGGGACGTGGTGGCGGGCGGCTTCCGGCCTCGTCGACGTCGTGGAGCCGGAGTGGCCGGCCTGGAACACGCAGGAGTGGGGCGGCTTGGTCAGCCGCAGGCGGGGAACCTGATCCCCGGTTCGGCGATCTTCGTCTGCGAACGCGACTAGGGCCTGGGAGACAGGCGCTGGCCGGGACCTCCTCCCGGCCGGGCGCCAGGGGAGAGACTGGGCGCGTGATCCGGTGACGAGACGCGCTCCAGGCTCTGCCCGGGTCCGCTCCGCGCTGCCCGCCCTGCGGTCCGCGCTCGACGCGGACGGGGCCGTGGTCCCGCCGCCCCGCCCGGCACCGGGAAGACGACGCTGGTGCCGCTGGTCCTCGCGGCTGCTCGACGAGGACGCGCCCGCCCGGCCGGGTCGCCGTCGCCGAGCCCCGGCGGGATCGCGCGGCACGGGCGGCCGCCCGGCGGATGGCGTGCTGCTCGGCGAGAACCTCGATCAGCGCGGCAGGCGCGACGAACACAACGCGGCCTGTCGGTGCACGGTGCGCGGCGAGCGCGCGCGTCGCCGCAGCACCCGGGTCGAGGTGGTCACGACGGGGTGCTGCTGCAGCGCTTCTGCAGCGGGACCAGGGAGCTGACCGGTGTCGACGCCGTGATGCTCGACGAGGTGCACGAGCGGCATCTGACGCGCGGACACGGTGGCCGCCTTCCTGTGGGACGCGGCAGGCGCTGCGCCCCGATCTCCGGCTGGTCGCGGCGTCGGCGACGACGGACGCCGAGGGTGGGCCGGGCTGCTCGGGGGCGCCCGGGTCGTCGAGGCCGAGGCGCCTCGCACCCGGTGGAGGTGGTGCGGGCGCCGCCCGCTCGTCCGAGTGCGGCCGCCGCACGGGATGCGGGTCGATCCGGCGCTGCTGACGCATGTGGCGGGGTGGTGCGGCGGAGCTGCGCGAGCGGGCCGGGGACGCTCTGCTTCCTTCCCGGGGTCGGCGAGATCTCCCGGGTGGCCGGGCAGCTGGGGGGCTCTGGGCGAGGACCTCGAGGTGCTTCAGGTGCACGGGCGGGCGCCCGCCGCAGTGCAGGACGCGGTGCTGTCGGCGCGCGCGGCGGCGGGTGGTGCTCGCCACCGCGGTCGCGGAGTCGTCCCTGACGGTGCCCGGGGTGCGGGTGGTGGTGGACGCCGGGCTCGCGCGGGAGCCCCGTGACCATGCGCGGGGGCTGAGCGCGCTGACGACCGTGCGGTCCTCGCGGGGCGGCCGACGCAGCGGGCGGGCCGGGCCGGGCGGGAGGCGCCGGGCACGGTGTACCGGTGCTGGGACGAGGCGGAGGACGGGGCGGCTCGCCCGGTTCCCTCCCCGAGATCAAGGTGGCGGACCTGACGGCGTTCGCGTTGCAGGCGGCGTGCTGGGGTGACCCGCCGCGGCGGGTCTCGCGCTGCTCGACGCGCCGCCCGCCGGGGCGATGGCCGCGGCGCGTGAGGTGCTCACGGCGGTCGGCGCGGTGGAGCCGGGTTCGGGGGCGGGCCACGGAGCGCGGTGCGGCTGGCCCGGCTCGGGCTGCACCCGCGACTCGGGCGGGCGCTGCTGGACGCGGCCCCGGTGGTGTCGGCGCGGCGGGCGGCCGAGGTCGTCGCGCTGCTGAGCGAGGAGCCGCCGCGGGAGTACGGGGACGATCTGGGCACGGCACTGCGGACCGCGCGGCGCGGCGGCGACGCCTATGCCGGGCGGTGGCGCATCGGAGGCCAGACGGCTCGCGGGGCTGCTCGGGGACGACGGAGGCGGCGCGGGCGGCGCGAGCGGCACAGGCAGCGCAGGCAGCGCGAGCGGCACAGGCGGCGGCGCAGGCGGCGCGATGCGGCGCGGGCAGCGCAGTCGGCACAGCCAGCACAGGCGTCACAGGCGGCACAGGCAGCACAGGCGGCCCAGGCGGCGCGAGCGGCACGAGCGGCGCGGGCAGCGCAGGCGGCGCGGCCACGCGGGCGGCTCAGGCAGGCGCAGGCCGCGGGCGTTCGGTGAGTGACGAGCACGCTGTGGGGCTGGTCGCCGCCCCTCGCGTTTCCCGGGAGCGGGTGGCGCGGCGGTCGGGCGGCTCGTGGCTGATGTAGCCGGACCCGGGCCGACGTCGGGGACGGTTCGGCGCTGCGGGACGCCGCCTGGGTCGCCGTCGCCGTGGCCGACCGGCCCGTCGGCGCCGGGCACGCGCGGGTGCGGGCTGGGGCCGTCGTCGACGAGGACGTCGCCCGCCGGGCGGCGGGCTGGCTACTCGCCGAGGGCGACGAAGTGACGTGGGCCGACGGCGAGTTGGTGGCCCGGCACGTCACCCGCCTCGGCGCGGTCGAACTCTCCGTACGGCCGCTGAAGGGACCCCGCCCCCCGGCCTCGTACGGGACGCTCTCCTCGACGGGCTGCGGCGGGAGGGGCTGGGGCTGCTGCGCTGGGACCGGGACGCCGAGGGGCTGCGGCAGCGGCTCGCCTTCGTGCACCGGCAGCTCGGGGAGCCGTGGCCCGACGTGAGCGACGAGGCGCTGTTCGCGCGGGTCGACGACTGGCTGGAGCCGGAGCTGAGCCGTGCGCGGCGCCGGCCGACCTGGGCCGGATCGACGCCGGGCAGGCGCTGAAGCGGCCTCTGCCGTGGGCGAGCGGGGATGCGGCGCGCTTTGACGAGCTGGCGCCGGAGCGGGTGGAGGTGCCGAGCGGTCGCGGGTGCGGGTCGACTACGCCGATCCCGGGCAGCCGGTGCTCGCCGTGAAGCTGCAGGAGATGTTCGGGCTGCAGCGGACGCCGCGGCTGGCCGGGGTGCCGCTCCTCGTGCACCTGCTGTCGCCCGCCGGGCGGCCCGCCGCCGTCACCGCCGACCTCGCCTCGTTCTGGCGCGACGGCTACCGGGCCGTACGGGGCCGATCTGCGCGGCCGCTACCCGAAGCACTCTGTGGCCCGAGGACCCGGCGGCGGCGGAGCCGACCCGGTTCACGAACGCGCGCCTCAGACGCTGACCGGTTCCGGCTCCCGTGCCGGCGTCCCTCCGGGTCGCCTGGCCTCCTGCCGCGCGCCTCCAGCCAGAGGGCGAGCGCGAGCAGCAGCGTGCCGAGGGATCAGGAAGCCCCAGGGCAGGTAGGAGGTGAGGAGGAGGACCAGGGTGCGCTGGGACTTGACCAGGTCGACGGTCGACCTGATGAAGTCCTCCCGCATCTTGACGTCGCCGGCGAACGCGGTGACCTTGTCGCGGTCACCGAGCAGGGTGCCGCCGCGCATCTCCCTCCTTGTGCTGCTCCTCGCCGTAGACGGGGGCGCCGGTGGTGGGGTCCACGAGGAAGGTGCGGACGGTCATGTACCACATCTGGGTGCCGGTCTTGGCGACGGATTCGGGGGTGATGCCCGCGACCGGGAGCTTTCTTGGGAGAGGCACCCTGGTCCAGGGGATCGTCTGCTCGAAGCGGTAGACGGTGACGCCGCGGAAGTCCTCGGTGCCCTTGTAGTGGATGGGGCGGGTGATGCGGGCGCGCGTCGAAGTACTCGTAGTCCCGCTTCTCGGTCAGGAAGGGCCACTTGAACTCGATGCCGTCGCGCTTGACCGCGTCGCCGTCGACGGACTCACCGGTGGCGTGCACGGGTTCCTGGCTGTGGGCGTCGAAGATGTAGCGCTCGGGGATCTGGGAGACGAACTTGCCGTCGGGGGCCCACGATGTAGCTGAGGCCGTCCCAGACGACGACGTCCCGCCCGGCGCTCTTCTCGATCTTCTCGGACTCCTCGACGTTGCCCTTGAGCGTCTGTACGACGGTGAGTCGGGGACCTTCTCGGCCTGCATGGTGCCGTGTAGTCGATGAGGGGTCGCGTCCTTCGCCTCCAGGACCATGGTCTGGTACTGGCTGGGCGGGATCTTTGGCGAGGCGCGGGAACGCGTACCAGCGCATCAGCGGGGACAGCGCCGTGAAGAACACGGCGAAGGCGAGCAGGATCAGCCGATCTTTGCGGCGCATCTCGGCGGCCTCCTCTACGGGTGCTTCGGAACGGTCGTGAGCAGCGGTTTCGGGGGACGTCTCGCCCGGCGGTGCGCCGATCGCCGTCATCGTGAGAACGAGGGCGAACGCCGCGGCCAGTCCGATCGCCGCCGCTATGAGGGCACGCATGTCCGGCCTCCCGAATCTGCATCTGATGGGGCGTCAGGCCTTGCGGTCGGTGCACCGTAGCAATGCCGGGGACAGATGAGAACACGTTGCACAGGACGTACCCGCGATGCACCGAGCCCCCGGCCGATCGTCGGCCGGGGCTCACGTGCGGTGCGTGCCGCGGGAGTTACGCGGAGGCCTCGCGGACTCCGTCGGGGTCTCGCTCGCGCCGCCGGACGGGGCCGCGGTCACCTTCAGCTCGACGGTGAGCGTCGCGCCGCCCGTGGTGTTGATCCGCAGCAGGAACGTGCCGGTCGCGTCGTCCGCGTACAGCTTCGGTAGCTCCAGGACGCCGTCGGCGTCCGTCGTGAGGTCCTTGAGGGTGCGGACCGCCTTGCCGTCGGCGTCCTTGAAGTAGGGGCCCTTGTCGGCCTCGGTGGCGTCGTCGGCCGACTTGATGAGCGTGGCCGTCGCCGCGACGCCGTCGGCCACGGCGCCCTTGTACGTCGCCTTCACCTCGACGGCGTCCGCGAACGTGCCGCCCGCGACGCAGCTGAGCTCCTGTCGCCGGTGCGGGCCAGGGCGTCGGCCTGCCGCGCGGTGACCGTCGCCTGTAGTCGAGCCCGGCCAGCGAGCGGCCGACGACGGTGGCGCGGACGGTGAACTCGCCGGTCTGCTCGCCCGCCTTGATCGCGGGCGCCGTGGCGACACCCGACGTGCTCGTGGTGACGGTGGCGCTCGTGCCGCCGCCGGAGAACGTCGCCTTCGTGTCGCCCACGATCGCGAACCGCACCTGGACGGAGCCGACACCCGCCCCCGACTTGTTCTTCGCGCGCACCTTGACCCGGTCGGCGAAGGTGTCGCCGGCCGTCGCGGAGAGCGTGCCGGTGCCCGCGCGTCGGCGAGCGCGGTGACCGACTGACGGGCGTGGTGGTGGGCGGGGGGCGTCGTCGGGTCCGAAGGGCCGGGGCTTCCCGTGCCGCCGCCGGATCCGCCGCCCGAACCGCCGCCGGGTGTCGAACCGCCGCCGCCCGAACCGGGCTTGACGCGCTGCCGCCACCCGGCGAGCTGGGCGACGGGGACGGCGAGGGGCCTCGACCCGGCGGTGCCGGTGCCGCCGCCGCTGGGGTGCTTGCAGGACGCCGGTGCCGTTCGGCACCCGTGCGTGCCCCTTGCGGTAGTACTCCAGCCACTTCAGGACCGTGGCGACGTACTCCGAGGACGGGTTGTAGCTGAGGATCGCCTTGTTGAGGTCCGAGGCGTCGGACAGGTCCCAGGAGTAGCGGCACAGGTAGTGGCCGGTGGCGAGGGCCGCGTCGTAGATGTTGTTCGGGTCCTTCTTCCCGTCCCCGTTGCCGTCGCGGCCCGCCCACTTCCAGGTGGAGGGGATGAACTGCATGGGTCCGACGGCCCGGTCGGACCGTGTCGCCGTCGTAGGAACCACCGTCGGTGTCGGTGATCTTCGCGAACCCGTTGCCGTTCAGGACCGGGCCGAGGATCGGGCTGAGCGTCGTGCCGTTCTCGTCGACGTTGCCGCCGCGGGCCTGGCCCGACTCGACCTTGCCGATCGCGGCGAGCAGCTGCCACGACATGTTGCAGCCGGGCTTGCTCGCCGCCAGCTCGGCGGCCGCCTTCTTGTACGCGTCCAGGACCGTGGCCGGGATGCCGGCCTCGGCGTCGCCCGTGTTCGCGCCGGGGCCGCCGGGGGTGGCGGTCGGGTCGTCGGTGGGGCTGTCCAGCGGCGGCAGATCGGTGAAGTAGTCGGGTCCGGTCGCCGCGTCGGGCGTGTCGTCGGAGCGGTCCGCCGCGGAGGAGTTGCCGTTGTCCGCCTGCGGGTGGTCACGCCCGGCGCCTGGGAGGCGGAGAGGGCCGCCACTGCCGCCGCGGCGA
Organism: Streptomyces sp. KL116D; assembly: GCF_030766975.1. Lineage (NCBI taxonomy): Bacteria > Bacillati > Actinomycetota > Actinomycetes > Kitasatosporales > Streptomycetaceae > Streptomyces > Streptomyces sp. KL116D. The sequence continues at coordinate 13,394 of NZ_JASERH010000148.1, forward strand.
CCGCGGCCGTCATGACACCCCCTGCGCAGCCGCTTGCCGAATACCGCCGCCATGCCGCGAACCCTCCCGTGGACACCGTTGTCGTACGCTCCCCCAGCGCACGGACGCAGCCGACACTACGACAACTTCCGCCGCGCAGGTACCTGTTCGTGCCCGGTATTTCCCGGTTGGCCGCGTACGCGTTCCCGTACCCTCTTTCGACGCTTGTCGCATTCGTCCAGAGGGGGGCCTCTTGCCGTTCACCATCAGTCATGCCGCGGCGGTGCTGCCGTTCGTCCGGCGGGACGGTTCGCCGGGGGCGGCTCGTGCCGTCGCTGCTCGTGGCCGGCTCGTCCGCGCCGGACGTCACGTACTTCGCGGCGAGCGCGGTGCCGGGCGCCATGGAGTTCGGTGCGTTCACGCACCCCTCCGCCGGTGTGTTCACGGTGGACGTGCTGCTCGCGTGCGCCCTGGTGGCGCTGTGGCGGCTGGTCAGGGAGCCGGTGCTGGCGCTGCTGCCCCGGCGGGTTTAGCAGGTGACGGCGGTGGCCGTCGGCCGGCCGGCCGGGCGGGACCGCCGGTGGCCGCTGTGGTGGCACGTCTCGGCGGCGCTCGGCGCGACGACCCACGTGGTGTGGGACGCCTTCACGCACCTGGACCGGTGGGGCACGAGGGTCCTGCCCGTGCTCGGCGAGAGATCGCGGGCTCACCGCTCTACTGGTACGCGCAGTACGGGGGTTCGGCCCTCGCGCTCGTCGTCGTCGGGGTGTTCCTGTGGTGGGCGGTGCGCGAGCGCCGCCGGCCGCGCCGACGCCGCCGACGGTCCCTGGCCGCCGTCCGGGGGCGAGCGGTGGCTGGCCCTCGCCCTGATCGGCGGGTGCGCGGCCGGCTGCGGGGCGGTGCGGGTGGTGCGCTGGCTGTCCTACGTCGACGGGGCCGGTCTCGCCTGGCGGCCCTGGGAGATCGTGCCGACGGTGTGCTTCGGGCGGGGGCGGGGCTCGTCCTCGGGCTCGTGCTGTACGCGGTGGTGATCAGGGTGCGGCGCCGTCCGGGCGGGCGGGGCGGTCCGACGGGGCGTACGGGTAAGGGAGTTGAGGCGCGTCCGGTGGCACCGAGCCGTCCGGGACCTCGCTGATCTCGTCGGCCGGGTGTAGCCGCGGCCGACCGCACGGCCCTTGTTGAGGGCGCGGTGGACGGCGTGGGCGACCCGCTCGACGGTGCGCACGCCGTACGTCATGGACGGGTTGTCTGGCTGAGCACGGCGAGGCGGTAGCTGCGGCCGCCGCCGGTGAACACGCCGATGCTGTGGATGCGCCAGCCGTGCGTGGCGCGGGGCAGCCAGCCGTTCTTCAGGTGGGCAGCGCAGTCCGCGCGGCATCCCTGGCGGGCACGCCCCCACCGCTGGTCCTGCGCACCTCGCTCATCAACTGGATCCCGAAGGCACGGGACTTGGCGCCGAGGAAGGAACGCGGGCCGCTGAGCGCGCCGAGCAGTCGCAGCTGGTCGGCGGCCGTGGTGCGGGTCAGTCCCCACAGGCCGTAGGGGCCGAGGCTGGTGCGGGTGGTGCCGGCGCGGTGCAGTGTCGAGGCGAGGTACGGGTGCCCCCAGGTCGTTCCACAGGCGGCTCGCGGCGGAGTTGTCCGAACTGCGGATCATGATGCGGACGTTGCGCCGCTCCCCTAGCCGGTGAGGGCGCGGCCCCGGGCGGCGGCTCGGCGCAGCGTCGCCTCCATCATCAGGACCTGACGAGGGACGCCGAGTCGTGGCGGGTGCCCTGGGCGAGGGTGCAGCTGGCCTTGGTGCGGTCGTCGCACAGGGCGAGCGAGACGGTGCCGCCGCGCCGGGCCAGCGCGGTGCGCAGGTCGCGGGTGAGCTGTTTGGCGAGGGCCGGGTTCTGGGGGCGCGGGCAGGTGCGCCCGCCGCGGCCGCGGGGGTGCGGTGCCGCCGAGCAGGGCTGTGGCCACCAGGAGGGCCGTCGTCGTAGATTCCGGCGGTGTGCATTTGCCCATGGTGGGGGCGGGGGTGGGGTGGGGGCGCGGCGAAGGGGCTGAACGGGCGGTTCGACTCACCGGGTGGGGAGTTCGCGGGGGCGGGGGCGTTCTGCGTGTGCCGCGTGGGGGTGTGGTGGTGTGTGTGTAGCTCGCGCAGTTCCCCGCGCCCCTGAAGGCCTCGCGGCTTCGCCGCTGCCTGCGAGTGCGCCTCGAGATCGCGCACGAAGTGCGCATCTCCCAGGGGCGCGGGGAACTGCGCGAGAAGCCCCCACGCACCCGCGGAGGACCACACGCGCGACCAGCCCGAGGACTAGTGGGGCCGCGGACTCCCAGTCCGCGCCGCACGCCCACCGAGACATCCAGCGGCGCCCGGAGGGTCGACCGCGTCGGCCATCTCCCGGCGCACCAGCTCCTCCAGCGCCGCGGCCTCCTCCGGGCGCCACCTCCAGCACGATCTCGTCGTGGACCTGAGCAGCAGCCGGGACGTCAGCCCCGCCTCCTGCGAGCGCCTTGTCCACGTTCAGCATCGCGATCTTCACGATGTCCGCGGCCGTGCTCCTGGATCGGCGCGTTCAGCGCCATCCGCTCGGCCATCCTCGCGCCGCTGCCGGTTGTCCGAGTTCAGGTCGGGCAGATAGCGGCGGCGGCCGAGCATCGTCTCCCGTGTACCCGGTGGCGCGGGCCTCGTCGACGACCCGCCGTGCAGGTAGTCGCGACCCCGCCGAACCGCTCGGGAAGTACGTGTCCATCAGCGCACTGCGCCTCAGCCCGCCTCGATGTTCAGCTGCTGCGAGAGGCCGAAGGCCGGGACAGTCCGTAGGCCAGGCCGTACGACATCGCCTTGATCTTGCGGCGCATCTCCGCGTCGACCGCGGAGCTTGCCCACGCCGAACACCTGCGAGGCGACCGTGTGTGCAGGTCCTCGCCGGAGGTGAACGCCTCGATGAGGCCCGCGTCCTCGGACAGGTGCGCCATCACGCGCAGCCTCGATCTGGCTGTAGTCGGCCGTCATCAGCGACTCGAAGCCCTCGCCGACCACGAAGCCGCGGCGGATCGCGCGGCCCTCGTCCGTGCGGACCGGGGATGTTCTGCAGGTTCGGGTCGGTCGACGAGAGGCGGCCGGTCGCCGCCACCGTCTGGTTGAACGTGGTGTGGATGCGGCCGTCGGCGGCGATCGTCTTGATCAGGCCCTCGACCGTGACGCGCAGCTTCGCCTGCTCGCGGTGGCGCAGCATGATCACCGGCAGCTCGTGGTCCGTCCGCGTCGCCAGCCAGGCCAGCGCGTCCGCGTCCGTCGTGTACCCGGTCTTCGTCTTCTTTCGTCTGGGCAGGTCCAGCTCGCCGAACAGCACCTCCTGGAGCTGCTTGGGAGCCGAGGTTGAACTGTCGGCCCACGGAGGCGTGCGCCTTCACCGCCTCGCTGGACGGCGCCCGCGAACATCTGCTCCATGGCCTCCAGATGGGCGCGGTCGGCCGCGATGCCGTGCCGCCCAGGCGCGGCGAGAGCGCGGACGTGGGCAGCTCGATGTCCTGAGGAGGTCCGCGCGCCGACCTCCTTCAGTCGCTCGCCGAACGCCTCGCCCAGGTCGAGGATGGCGCGGGCCTGGCACCATGAGCGCGTCGGCCCCGGCTCCGGTCGTCCTCGTCCGTGCCGAAGGCCAGCTGTCCGTCGGCCGCGCCGGCCGGGGCGAGCTCGCGGCCCAGGTACCCAGGGACAGCGCATCGAGGGCGAAGCTGAGCGCGCGGCCGGGCTCGACCAGGTACGCGGCGAGCGCCGTGTCCATGGTGATGCCCTCGACGCTCCAGCCGTGCTCGGCGAAGCACCCGCATGACGCCCTGGCGTTGTGCAGGACCTTCGGCTTCTTCGCGTCGGCGAGCCAGGCGGCGAACGCCTCTCGTCGGCCTCCGTCCAGCGTCGACGGGTCGAACCAGGCGGCCTCCCCCCGCGGCGGCGAGCGCGATCTCGCTGACCGTGCCCGATGCCCAGCGACCAGGTGTCGACCGTCGCGAGCACCCAGGACGGCTCCGGCGTGCCTGGTCAGCCACGGGCGACCTCGCCGGGTGCCGAGGACCTTTCCGTCCAGCCCACGCCGGGCCCGGCCGGCGCCTGCTCGGCCTCCTCCGCGCCCGGGTCGACGGCGAACAGGCGCTCGCGCAGCGACGGGTTCCGGATCTCCAGGGTGTCCAGGACCATCGCGATCGTGGTGCGGTCGTACGCCCGCCGCCCCAGGTCGCCGACGCCCTTTCGGCAGCTCTCGACGTCGCGCACGATCTCGGTGAGCCGGCGGTTGAGCTTGACGGCCTCCAGGTGCTCCCCTGCAGGTTCGCCCGGCCTTGCCCTTGACCTCGTCGGCGCGCTCGACCAGCTCGGCGAACGAACCGAACTGGTTGATCCACTTCGCGGCCGTCTTCTCGCCGACGCCAGGGATGCCCGGGAGGTTGTCCGACGGGTCGCCGCGCAGCGCCGCGAAGTCCGGGCGCTGGTTTCGTCAGGTCGTACTTCTCTCGGACCTTCTCCGGCGTGAACCGGGTCAGCTCGGAGACGCCCTTTGGGTCGGGCACAGCACCTGTCACGCTCTCCGTGACCAGCTGGAAGGAGTCGCGGTCACCGGTGACGATGAGACCTCGAAGCCCCCGGCCTCGGCCTGCGCGGCGAGCGTGACGATGACGTCGTCCGCCTCGAAGCCGTCGACGGCGAAGCGCGCGTGCATCGTCGATCGAGCAGCTCGCCGATCGAGCTCGACCTGCCCCCTTTGAACTCGTCGGGCGTCGTCGACCGGTCTCGCCTTGTACTCGGCGAACCCCTCGGAGCGCTACGTCTTGCGGGACACGTCGAACGCCACCGCGAAGTGCGTGGGCGACTCGTCGCGGGGTGTTCAGCCAGCATCGACGCGAAACCATAGATCGCGCTCGTCGGCTGGCCCCGCCGCCGTCGTGAAGTTCTCCGCGGGCAGCGCGAAGAACGCGCGGTACGCCAGCGAGTGCCCGTCCATGAGCATCAGCCGGGGCGCCCACCTGCACTGCCGCCCGTCGCCTTTCGTCGCGGTTGCTCTTCGCCGTTGCTGCTTTCTGCCACGCTCCCCGATCCCGCCACGCCCCACTGACAGTGCGCCCACCCCGACCAGGGCGGCGGCGCCGTCGGACCCCGTGCGAGGATCGGAGCACGTACCTCGCAGCACGCTCGCAGGACCGCTCGAAGGGGGAGCACGACATGGCCAGCAAGCCGCCCGCGTCAGACCCGGTCCAGGACGCGCCGCAGGTCGCGGCGCCGCAGCACCACGCCGCTGGGCTGCCGGGCCGTCAGCACTCTCAGATCTCAGTGAGCAGATGGGCGTGAAGCGCACCGCGCTGACACTGCTGAGGGTCAACCAGAAGGACGGCTTCGACTGCCCGCTGCCGCTCTGGCCCTGAGCTGGAGCACCCGGCACGCGGCGGAGTTCTGCGAGAACGGGGCGAAGGCGGTCGCCGAGGAGGCCACGCTGCGCCGGGTGACCCCGGAGTTCTTCGCCGCCCACCCGGTCGCCCGATCTCGCGATCGCGCTCGGCGTACTGGCTGGGCCAGCAGGGCCGGCTCACCCACCCCAGTGTACCTGGCCGAGGGCGCCACGCACTACGAGCCGGTGCCGTGGGAGCGCGCCTTCGACATCATCGGCGAGGAGCTCGACGCGCTTCTCCTCCCCGACGAGTCGGTCTTCTACACGCTCGGGCCGGACCAGTAACGAGGCGGCGTTCCTCTACCAGCTGTTCGCCCGCGAGTTCGGCACGAACAACCTGCCGGACTGTTCGAACATGTGCCACGAGTCGTCCGGTTCGGCGCTGACGGAGACCATCGGCATCGGCAAGGGCAGCGTCCTCCTGGAGGACCTGTACAAGCGCGGATCCCTGATCATCGTCGCCGGGCAGAACCCTGGGCACGAACCATCCGCGGATGCTCTCCGCCCTGGAGAAGGCGAAGGCGGGCGGCGCGCGGATCATCTCGGTGAACCCGCCGCCGGAGGCGGGCCTGAGAAGTTCAAGAACCCGCAGACGCCGAAGGGCCTCACCAAGGGCGCCTCGCTCACCGACCTGTTCCTGCAGATCCGGGCTCGGCGGCGACCAGGCCCTCTTCCGCCTCCTGGAACAAGCTGGTCCTCGAGACGGGGCGCCACCGACGACGCGTTCATCGCCGAGACACACCTCATGGCTTCGAGGAGTTCGCCGCTGCCGCGCGGGCGCCGACTGGGACGAGACGCTGACGGCGACCGGCCTGTCCCGCGCCGACATCGAGCGGACCCTGGAGATGGTGCTCGCCTCCAAGCGCACCGTCGTGTGCTGGGCGATGGGCCTCACCCAGCACAAGCACTCGGGTGCCGACACGATCCGCAAGTGGTCAACTTCCTGCTGCTGCGAGCAAAGCATCGGCCGCTCGGGCGCGGGCGTCTGCCCGGTGCGCGGCCACTCGAACGTGCAGGGGCGACCGCACCATGGGCATCTTCGAGCGCCCCTGCCCCGGCGTTCCTGGACGCCCTGGAGAAGTGGAGTTCGGGTTTCGTCCCGCCCGCGCGAGCACGGCTTTCGACGTCGTCCGCGCCATCCGCGCGCTGCGCGACGGCGAGGCGAAGGTCTTCTTTCGCCATGGGCGGCAACTTCGTGGCCGCTTCCCCGACACCGAGGTCACCGAGGCGGCCATGCGCCGGGCCCGCCTCACCGTCCACGTGTCGACGAAGCTGAACCGCTCGCACGCCGTCACCGGCGCTCGCGCCTCTGATCCTCGCCCACCCTCGGCCGCACCGCCGAGGCGCGACCTCAGGCAGCGGCGAGCAGTTCGTGACGGTCAGCGAGGACTCCATGGGCGTGGTGCACGCGCTCCGCGGCCGCCTCGACCCCGCGAGCAAGCACCTTCCCTGTCCTGAGCCCGCCATCGTGGCCCGCCTGGCCCGCCGCACCCTCGCCGGCGGACCCCCGCACGCGTGGGAGGAGTTCTGAGAAGGACTACGCGACGATCCGCGACCGCATCGCCCGCGTCATCTCCCGGCTTCGAGGACTCGACACGCGCGTCGCGAACCACGTCCGGCGGTTTCGCCTCTGCTGCACGCCCCGCGCGACGAGCGCCGCTTCCCGACCGCCACCGGCAAGGCCAACTTCGCGGCCGCCCCGGCCGAGTACCCGCGGCTGCCCGAGGCCGGCTGCTGCTGCAGACGCTGCGCTCGCACGACCAGTACAACACCACGATCTACGGCTCTGACGATCGCTACCGCGGGATCAGAACGGCCGGCGGGTCGTCCTGCGAAACGCCGAGGACGCCGCAGGACCTGTCCCCGGCCGAGGGTCGTACGTGGATCTGGTCAGCGAGCGGGAGCGACCCGGCGTCGAGCGGCGCGCGCCCGGCTTCCGCGTCGTGCACTACCCGACGGCCCGCGGCTGCGCGGCGGCGTACTACCCGGAGACCAACGTCCTGGTGCCGCTCGACGCCACCGCGGACACCGCCAGCAACACCGCGAGCAAGTCCGTGGTCGTCCGCCTGCAATCACCGAGGACCGACTGAGCGTTTGCTCAGCCAGTTGTCTACCTCCCGCACGCAGGCACGACGGACGGAGCCGGCCCCCCCATGGGCGAGCAGAACCACGTGAAGCTCCCGCAAGAGGTCATCGACGAGTACGCGGCGCTCGGCGTCGACCTGCCCGCCCCTGTTCTCCGCCGGGCACCTCGGCACCCGGATGGGCATCGAGATCAAGGGAGGCCTCGGCCGACCGCGTGGTCGGCACGATGCCCGTCGAGGGCAACACGCAGCCGCGGTACGGCCTGCTGCACGGCGGCGTTCCTCCGCCGTCCTCGCCGAGACCCCCGGCTCGGTCGGCTCGATGCTGCACGGCGGGCCTCCGGCAAAGATCGCCGTCGGCGTCGACCTGAACTCGCATCGCACCACCCGCGCGCGCCCGCTCCGGCCTGGTCACGGGCGTGGCGACACCCGTGCACCGCGGCCGCTCCACGGCGACGCGCGAGGTCGTCATCACCGACGAGCAGGACAGACGGGTCTCGCACGGCCCGTCTGACCTGCCTCCGTCGGCAGCCCTGCGGCGCCTACCGCGTGGCGGGCGCCGTCGGCAGCGTCACCGAGCCGGCCCCGGCGCGCACGGTCATCGTCGTGCCCGCCGGGTACCGCAGGGTGTAGTCGTAGTCGGTCGAGATCAGCACCAGGCCGAGCCGGTGCCCGGCCTTGAAGACGTAGTCCTGCGGCTGCAGGTCCCAGCGCAGCCGGTACCTCCCGGCCCTCGACGACCTTGCTCTGGCGCGCGTACGAGTCGCGGTTGCGGGCGTCGAGCCAGCCCCGCGTCACGATCTTGAAGTCCGCGCTCTGCGTGGCGTGCCTCGTCCGGTAGGCGCAGCCGGTCTCGCCGGGCAGTCCGGGCACGCTCGCCGTCAGCAGACCTGCTGCGTGGTGTCGGTGACCGTCCCGGACGTCGCGGGTGTCCTTTCCGCAGTCGACGAGCAGCTGCCGTCACGTAGGGCGACGTACCGAGAGTGACGAACGCATCGTCGACCTCGGGCACTCCGGTTGAGCCGTACGTCACGGTCGAGGCCCGGTCGTGTACGCGAGCCGGTCCGTTCGCCGCGTCCGGTGACGTCACGAGCTGCTCGGCGGGGGATGCGGCTCCGCGTCGGTCAGCGACTGCACGGTGGCCGGGCCCGCGGAGCGGCCGAGGGAGCCGTCGGCGCGCAGCCGCAGCGTCGTGTCCCGGGTGCCGGGGGCGGGCCAGTCCCGCTGCTGACGCCAGCTGAAGTCGGCCTGCTCGACGTCGACTTGGGGGTTCCTTCGTGATGCCGTTGTCGATGCCGTAGAGGTAGTGGTCGAACCAGTGGTGGACCTGGCGCAGCCACTCCTCCATGCGCAGCGGCATCGGGTTGGTGTGCCCGGCCTGGTGCAGCCACAGCTTGCGCGGGACGTGGTTCTTCTTGAGCGCCTCCCACAACTGGCCCGCGTTCTTGGTCTTCACGTTCCAGTCGCTGAGCCCGTGCACGACGAAGACGCCCGCCTTGATCTTCCGGACGTTCCTGAGGTAGTCGCGCTCGGCCCAGTACGGGGATCCAGTCACCAGTCACCCGGTCCTGGTCGCGCCCAGGCCGGCTCAGGACGGGCTGCAGACCTCCCGGTCGGCGCGCGAGTACACATACTTGGCGAGGGCACGTCGGTGTCCTCGCCCTGGAACGTGCCGGGGGCGACGACGCCGCCGTTCGCACGGTAGTAGTCGTACCAGGAGGAGATCCCGGAGATCGGCTACTGATCGCCTTGAGGCCCTCGACTCCGTACTGGCGACGGCCGTCGGCAGGGTGCCGTTGTAGGAGATGCCCATCATCGCGGCGTTGCCGGTGGATCCAGCCGGCCTCGACGGGACGGCCGTCGAGGTCCCAGCCCGCGCGCGGCCGTTCAGCCAGTCGATCGCGGCCTTCGCGCCCAGCGTCTCGTTGCGGCCGCCGGAGGTCGGGCAGCCGGTGGACCCGCCGGTGCCGAGGCTGTCGACCTGGGTCACGGCGTAGCCACGGGGCAGGAAGTAGTTGTCGTAGTAGCCCGAGTACGCGACCGCGGGGCCGGTCAATCCCGGTTTGCCCGCGGCCCGTCGGCGCTTCGCGGGCAGTCCGTCCTCGTCGAGGTCGACGCCGTGGTTGGGGACGTCGTTGCCGCCCGCCCAGTACGGGCTGGCCTCGACGATCGTGGCGACCTTCAGGCCCGCCGTGTCCGTCTCCCTTCGGGCGCAGGATCCGCATCCGTACGGTGTCGCGCGTGCCGTCGCTGTCACTGTCGACCTCCGTGCGGATGTCGACCTGCTGGTAGACGGCGTCGGCGCGGGAGAAGACGGGCTGCGTCTCCCTGGCCCGTCACCGTCAACCCGGCGTGCGGCTGCGGGGGTTGGGCGGCGTACGCCGAGGGGGCGGCCAGGGCCGCCGTCAGCGCGCACACCACGGCCAGGCCGCGGACGCGGCGCCGTCTCTTGCCGGGGGATCTCACCATCGTGCCCAGGGGGCGCGGTGAGTTCACTCGCGGGACGCGTGTATTGCACCGCGCCGCGCCCCGACCCACCAGAGGGGCCTGCCCAACTCACGTGATCGCCCGACCGTTGGCGGACGGCGGCGCTCCGGCTTACCGTCGAGCATGACCGGCATCGGGCCCGTGGAGAGTACGACCCCGGCGACGACTCCCCCGCCCTCGGCCGACGCGACCAGGCGCCGACTCCCCACCCCCGGCCGACGTGACCGGCGCCGACTCCCGCCCCCGGCCGACGTGATCGGCGCCGACTCCCCACGCCTGCATCGAGCGTTGGGCCGCGCTGCCCGCGCGCAGGCGCCGCACCGCCTCTGCTGCTCGCGGCGGTCGCCGCCGCCGTGGCCGTCCTGCTCCTGCTGCGCCCCCACCTCGGCCGACCCCCGCGCCGTCGCCGCCGCCCGCCGACGCGACGCTGCTGGACTACGACGGTCCCGGCATGGAGAACGGAACGTTCCGGTTCACCGTCCGCGGGTCAGCTGAGCAGCCTGGTGACCCTGCGCCAACTGGACGCCTGGATCCCCCGAATTGGGAGCCTCCACCACACCGCGGCTGCCACTGACAGTGAAGGCGGGCGAGCCCCCGGTTCCTCGTCGCTCTGGCTCTCCGTCTACCACTGCCCCGGGACTCCCCCGCGACCTCGACCAGCCGCGCCTGGAACTGACCCTGCGCAACCACGCGGGCACAGCAGCAGCACAGCTTCGTCTTCGGCGACCCGCTCAGCCGCGACCTGCTCGCCTTCCTGCGCGTAACCGGCCCGGCGATGCCGCCCCGGCACTCCCGCCGCCGCCGCCGGGACCCTCCGGCCGATCTCTATGGCGGTAACACTCAGTTACCTCTGTCGCAATGAAGCAATGCAAGCCTCACGCCATCGCGCGCGCCCCCAAATCCCCATCACACACCCCGGCGCGCGGCGCCCCCGCGCGCGCCCCGTAAGGGATCAAGATCAATTCAAGTTCGCTTAGCGGAACTGGGAGTTCTCGGTATGTGAACAACTGGTTGCCGTCCACATAAGTCCCATTCGCCCACACTGCACCCACCCGAACTCGCCCCCGGCATAACAAGAGCGTCACAGCCTGCACCTCCACCGGTCCCCCACTCCCCCACCTGCGCTTATAGTCACGGCCAGTCACCGCGCCGCCGGGCGCGTTCATTGCACGGCCCCTGTACCACCCAGTACGGCCTCGGCGAGACTCACGGCTTCCGATCCCGGAAGCCGCGCCGGAGAGGAATGATCGTGCGACACCGTTCTCTGCTCATACTCACGACCGTGCTTCACCACCGGAGCACTCACGCTCACCGCCTGCGGATCGCGCGACGACAACGGGCAGTGACGGCGACAAGGGCGGGGGCAACACCACCGTCGTGATCGGCGTCGACGCGCCCCTCACCGGCCAGAACTCCGCCACCGGCCTCGGCATCAAGTCCGGCGTCGAGTCGCCGTGAAGGACGCCAACGACAAGAAGCTCGTCCCCGGCGTCACCTTCAAGGTCAAGGCCCTCGACGACAAGGCCCTGCCGCCGACCGGCCAGCAGAACGCCTCGGAACTGGTCGCCAACAAGGACGTCCTCGGCGTCGTCGGCCCCTCAACTCCGGTGTCGCCCAGACCATGCAGAAGGTCTTCGCCGCCGCGAACCTCGTCGAGATCTCGCCGTCCAACACGGCCCCCGAGCTCACGCAGGGCAGAACTGGGTCTCCGGCGACAAGACCCGCCCCTTCAAGACCTACTTCCGTACCGCCATCACCGATGAGGTACAGGGCGGCTTCTCCGCCGACTACGTCTACAAGACCCTCAAGAAGAAGAAGGTCTTCGTCGTCGACGACAAGCAGACCTACGGCGCCGGCCTCGCCGGCATCTTCGCCAAGAAGTACAAGGAAGCGGGCGGCAAGGTCGTCGGCACCGACCACGTCAACGTGGGCGACAAGGACTCGCGACCCTCGTCACCAGGTCAAGAACTCCGGCGCCGAACTGCTCTACTACGGCGGCCAGTACGACGAGTCGCAGGTCCTCACCAAGCAGCTCAAGGACGCCGGGGCCAAGATCCCGCTCATGGGCGGCGACGGCATGTTCACCCCCGACCTACATCAAGACCGCCGGCAAGGCCGCCGAGGGCGACCTCGTCACCTCCGTCGGCGTCCCGGTCGACACCCTGCCGGCCGCCAAGGAATTCATCGACAAGTACAAGTCCGGTGGCTACAAGGGCGACTACGGCACCTACGGCGGCTACTCCTACGACGCCGCCACCGCCATCATCACGCCATCGGCAACGTCGTGAAGGACGGAAAGCGTCCCCCGCCGACGCCCGCCAGAAGGTCGTCGACGAGGTCCAGAAGATCAGCTTCGAAGGCATCGCAGGCCCCGTCGGCTTCGACGAGTACGGCGACACCAAGAACAAGACCCTCACCCTGTACCAGGCCACCAAGGGCGAGTGGAAGTCCGTCAAGATCCGGCTGACGCCACACAGCAGCACCGCATGAACCGAGCACCGCCCAGGGCCGCGCGGCCACGACGACCCGTCACCGCGCGGCCCTACTCTACCCCCAGTCACTCTCCGCACCCACATGGAGGCCATGCGGTGCACACTCTGCCGCAACAGCTGGCCAACGGGCTGATCCTCGGCTCGATGTACGGGCTCATCGCCATCGGCTACACGATGGTGTACGGCATCGTCCAGCTCATCAACTTCGCCCACGGCGAGATCTTCATGACGGGCGGCTTCGGCGCCTCACCACCTATCTCATCCTGCCCGACGGCATATCCATGTGGATTGCCCTCCCCTCATGCTGATCGGCGGCGGACTCGTCGCCGTCCTCATCGCCGTGGGAGCGGAACGGTTCGCCTACCGACCACTCGAGAGGCGCACCACGCCTAGCACCCCTCATCACCGCCATCGGCCTCTCCCTCGCACTCCAGCAGGCCGTCTTCAACTGGTACCCCGGGACGCCGAGAACCCCCGCGTCTTCCCACCCTGCCCGGCGGCGCCTTCTGACATCACCGACAACCCAAGATCCAGTCCGGTGAACTGTTCGTCCTCATCGCCGCCCCCGTCTGCATGGCCTCCCTCGCCTTCTTCGTCCGCACCTCCCGCACCGGACGCGCCATGCGTGGCCACCGCACAGGACCCGGACACCGCCCAGCTCATGGGCATCGACACCAACCGCATCATCGTGATCGCCTTCGCCATCGGCGGCTTTTTCGCCGCCGTCGCCGGCGTCGCCTACGGCTTCCCGCGTCGGCTCCGTCACCTACGACATGGGCTTCGTCGCCGGACTCAGGTCTTCACCGCCGCCGTCCTCGGCGGCATCGGCAACATCTACGGCGCCATGCTCGGCGGCCTCGTCCTCGGCCTCGCCGAAGGCCTCGCCACCGCCTGCATCGCCGACATCCCCGGCATGGACCAGTTCGGCGGCCAGGGCTGGGCCTCCGTCTGGGCCTTCATCCTGCTCATCCTCGTCCTCCCTCTTCAGGCCACAAGGCCTCACTCGGCGAACGCGTCGCGGACAGGGCGTGACCACGATGACCGACACCACGAAAACGACCGGCGCCCCCCAGGGCGCCCGTTGCACCCCGGTCATCCCGCCTCCCCGCAGGCGCCGCCCGCATCCTCATCGCCGTCGGCGCCGTCGCCACCATGGCCAGCACCATGCTCGCTCTGGACCTGGACCAGCGAATTCCCCCGGCGACCTCACCGTCACCGGCTACCCCGCAGGCCTCCAGCTCCTCACCCTCACCGGCGGCATCCTCACCCTCCTCTACGCCCTCACCCTCTGGAACGTACGAGGACTGCGCTGGCTCAACCCTCGCCCGCGCAGGCGGCCCCGTCTTCCTGATGGCCCTGGCCGCCTTCGCCGTCACCTGGTACACGGTCCTCGCCATCACCATCGAGCTCGGCGGCCTCGCCAACTCGAACCAGGCGGCTACGTCGCAGCCATAGCCAGCCTCTCCTCCCCGTCCCTCGGCGCACTCGCACTCCCTCGCCCCGGAGACACCTGGAAGTCCTACTTCGCCAAGGCCGACGACATCCCGGCCGCCCACGAAGTCCCCCGCCTGGGCCGAACGCATCATCATCACCCTCTGCCTCGCCCCTCGGCCTCATCGTCTTCACCTACGGCATCGGCACCCCCGACGACGAATACGGCGAGACCTTTCAGCGGCTTCATGCTGCTCGTCCTCTTCGCCACCTGGGCCGTCCTCGCCGCCGGACTCACCGACCGGTTCTCCGCCCTCAACGCCCGCCACAAGTGATTCGCCACCTCCATGGCCTTCCTCGCCGCGGCCGTCTTCCCCTTCACCCAGTCCGAGGACCACAACGCCAACATCGGCGTCAACATCCTCATCTTCGCCACCGTCGCCCTCGGCCTGAACATCGTCGTCGGCCTCACCGGCCTCCTCGACCTCGGCTACGTCGCCTTCCTCGGCGTCGGCGCCTACGCGGCCGCACTCGTCTCCGGATCCGAGTACTCCCGCTTCTCCGGCACCCAACTCCCCTTCTGGGAGCCGTACTCGTCGGCATGGCCGCCTCACTCATCTTCGGCGTCCTCATCGGCGCACCCCACCCTGCGACTGCGCGGCGACTACCTGGCCATCGTCACCCTCGGCTTCGGAGAGATCTTCCGCATCGCCGTCAACAACCTCGACGGCTCCTCCGGACCCGACATCACCAACGGCCCCAACGGCATCGCCAACATCCCCGACCTCGAAATCCTCGGATTCAACCTCGGCGAACCCCACGTCATCGCCGGCTTCACCCTCGGCCGGTTCGCCAACTACTTCCTGCTGATGCTGGTCTTCACGGCCATCGTCGTCCTCGTCTTCACCCGCGCCGCCGACTCCCGCATCGGCCCGCTCCTGGGTCGCCATCCGCGAGGACGAGACCGCCGCCACCGCCATGGGCATCAACGGCTTCCGCGTCAGCTCGTCGCCTTCGCCCTCGGCGCCGCACTCGCCGGACTCGCCGGCACCGTCAGCGCCCACGTCAGCTACCCGTCGTCCCCACCCCCTACCAGTTCGCCGGCGCCGCACCGCCCAACTCCGCGTTCCTGCTCGCCGCGGTCGTCCTCGGCGGCATGGGCACCCGTCAGCGGACCACTCCTCGGCGCCAGCCTGCTCTACCTCATCCCCGAGAAGCTCAGCTTCCTCAAGAACTACGAGCTCCTCGCCTTCGGCATCGCCCCTCATCCTCCTCATGCGCTTCCGCCCCGAAGGCATCATCGCCAACCGCCGCCGCCAACTCGAATTCCACGAGACCGGCCAACTCGACATCCCCGAACAACAGAGCCTGCCCGAAGGCACCATCGGCGCCACCAAGGCGACCAAGGCAGGGGCGTGACCACCATGACCAACACCGTCCTCGAAGCCAGCGGCGTCACCATGCGCTTCGGCGGCCTCACCGCAGTCCGCTCCGTCGACCTCACCGTCTCCGAAGGCGAGATCGTCGGCCCTCATCGGACCCAACGGCGCAGGAAAGACCACCTTCTTCAACTGCCTCACCGGCCTCTACATCCCCACCGAGGGGCAAGGTCTCCTACAAGGGATCCGTCCTCCCGCCCAAACCCCCACCTGGTCACCCAGGCAGGCATGGCCCGCACCTTCCAGAACATCCGGCTCTTCGCCAACATGACCGTTCTGGAGAACGTCCTCGTCGGCCGCCACACCCCGCACCAAGGAAGGCCTCTGGTCCGCTCCTCCTGCGCGGCCCCGGCTTCAAGAAGCGCCGAAGCCGCCTCCGAGGAACGCGCCATGGAACTCCTGGAGTTCATCGGCCTCGCCCACAAACGCGACCACCTCGCCCGCAGCCTCCCCTACGGAGAGCAGCGCAAGCTGGAGATCGCCCGCGCCCTCGCCAGCGAACCCGGGCCTCCTCCTCCTCGACGAGCCGACCGCCGGGCATGAACCCCCAGGAGACCCGCGCGACGGAGGAGCTCGTCTTCGCCATCCGCGACAAGGGCATCGCCGTCCTCGTCATCGAGCACGACATGCGCTTCATCTTCAACCTCTGCGACCGCGTAGCCGTACTGGTCCAGGGCGAAAAGCTCGTGGAAGGGACCAGCGACGTCGTCCAGGGCGACGAACGCGTCATCGCCGCCTACCTCGGCACTCCCCTTCGAAGGCGCCCCCGAGGACGCCGCGCCCCAAGAGGTCGAAGCGGCCGAAGTCCACGCCGCAGAAGGCTCCTCGGAAGGGAACGACCAGTGACCGCACTCCTCGAGGTCGAAGACCTCAGGTCGCCTACGGCAAGATCGAAGCCGTCAAGGGCATCTCCTTCAGCGTCGAAGAAGGCCAGGTCGTCACCCTCATCGGCACCAACGGCGCCGGCAAGACGACCACCCTGCGCACCCTCTCCGGACTCCCTGAAACCCCTCAGCGGCAAGATCATGTTCAACGGCCAGCCACTGAACGGCGTCCCCGCCCACAAGATCGTCGCCATGGGCCTCGCCCACTCCCCCGAAGGCCGCAGGATCTTCCCCCGCCTGTCCATCGCCGAGAACCTCCAGCTCGGCGCCTTCCTCCGCAAGGACTCGGCAGGCATCGAGAAGGACATGCAGCGCGCCTACGACCTCTTCCCCCATCCTGGGCGAACGCAGGAAACAGGCCGCAGGCACCCTCTCCGGCGGCGAACAGCAGATGCTCGCCATGGGCCGGGCCCTCATGTCCCAGCCCAAACTCCTCATGCTGGACGAGCCCTCCATGGGCCTCTCCCCCATCATGATGCAGAAGATCATGGCCACCATCGCCGAACTCAAGGCCCAGGGCACGACGATCCTCCTCGTCGAACAGAACGCCCAGGCCGCACTCTCCCTGGCCGACCAGGGACACGTCATGGAAGTCGGCTCCATCGTCCTGTCCGGCACCGGCCAGGACCTCCTCCACGACGAATCCGTGCGCAAGGCCTACCTCGGCGAGGACCGAGCCCCTCTCCTCCGCTCACGACTGAGGCCCGCACCCCCAACCGGGGCGCGGGCCTCATCGTCGTACACGGCCACACACGGCCACACACGGCCGCACAGGGGCAGAAGGTCAGCCCTTCGCCGCCTTCTTCTCCGCAGCATCCTCGATGACCGCCTCGGCCACCTGCTGCATCGAAAGCCGCCGGTCCATCGACGTCTTCTGAATCCACCGGAACGCCGCCGGCTCCGTCAGCCCGTACTCCGTCTGCAGAATCGACTTCGCCCGGTCCACCAGCTTCCGCGTCTCCAGCCGCTGCGTGAGGTCCGCGACCTCCTTCTCCAGCGTCTTCAACTCCGTGAACCGCGACACCGCCATCTCGATCGCGGGCACCACGTCACTCTTGCTGAACGGCTTCACCAGATACGCCATGGCGCCGGCGTCACGCGCCCGCTCCACCAGATCACGCTGCGAGAACGCGGTCAGCATCAGCACCGAGCGATCGACTCTCGGCGATCTTCTCCGCCGCGCTGATCCCGTCCATCTTCGGCATCTTCACATCGAGGATCACGAGGTCCGGCTTGTGCTCACGGGCCAGCTCGATGGCCTGCTCACCGTCACCGGCCTCGCCCACGACGGTGTAGCCCTCTTCCTCGAGCATCTCTTTGAGATCGAGGCGGATCAGGGCCTCGTCCTCGGCGATGACGACACGGGTCGTCAGCGGAGGCACGTGCGACTTGTCGTCGTCGACGGCGTCAACGGGCTGGGGCGACTCGGGGGCGGTCACGGGGGCGCTCCTTGGTTGAGCAGGGCGGGGGTACTGCTCCAAGAGCCTACCTAGCTGCGGTAAGGTGGATGAGCAGCGGGTCGGGGCGCTCCTTCGATTCGCAGGAGCTCCGGTAGCCCAATCGGCAGAGGCCATCGTCTCAAACACGATCCAGTGTGGGTTCAAGTCCCACCTGAGCACTTTTCCTTCGATTCGAAGGCTCTTGATCCCAAGCGGATGCTCACGTTCTCGTGAACATCCGCTTTTTGCTGCGTGTCGGAGCGACCGATCTCACAGGCTGCCCGCATGTACGACGTGAGCACACGCAAGCGAGCACTGGCGCTGGTGGAACAGGGACGCAGCCTGAACTCAGTCAGCAAGGAGACCGGAATCTCGCGGGCCACGATCCGGTCCTGGCAGGTCAGCGTCGAACCGCTCGGCCGGCACCGGGCCAGCCCGTGCCCCAGATGCGACGGGCGCCGCGTGCCCCGGAGGACTCGGCCGCGTACTCCCGTACTCCTCGGCCTCTACCTCGGTGATGGCTGCATCAGCCACCTCCGGCGCGGGCATACTTCCTCCGCATCGCCTGCGCCGACGCGTGGCCCGGTCTGATCGACGCACGCGCCGCAGCCATACAGGCAGTACGCCCGGCCAACAAGGTCTTCCGGGTACAGCGCCAGGGCTGCCAGTACGTGACCTGCTACAGCAATCACTGGCCGTGCTTCTTCCCCCAGCACGGCCACGGTAAGCACGCACGACCGCAAGATCGCGCTCGAACCCTGGCAACAGGAGATCGTCGATGCTCACCCGTGGGAGTTCATTCGGGGGTCTCGTCCACCTGACGGCTGCCGCATCACGAACTGGACCACCCGCCTGGTCCTCGGCGAGCGGAAACGCTACGAGTACCCGCGGTACTTCTTCACCAACCTGTCCGCCGACATCACCGGCCTCTTCACCGATACCCTCGACAAGCTCGGGCGTCGCCTGGAAGCAGGCGAACCGCCAGAACATCTCCATCGCCCGCAAAGAAGCCGTGGCCCTCATGGACACCCACGTAGGCCCTAGGGCACTGACCCGCGCAATGTGACCCGTCACAGCGCCCCGCCCCCACCTCCCAGGGACCTGCCCCAAATCCCCCGGGAAGCCTTGACCGGCCTGTCGCCCTCGGACGATCTTCGGGATCACACCCACCCCCGTCGCCCGAAGCGAAGAGGTACGCATGAGCCCGATCAACCGGCGCCATTTCATCGCGGCAGCGGCCGGTGCCGCCGCCGCTGCCGTCGCGGTGAGCCCCGCTGCCGGGCTCGGCGGCGAGGCCACCGCCGAGGCCGATGACGTGGACTTCACCAACGCCGACCGGGGCTTCATCGCCGCCCTCACGCCCGGCGTGGTGAAGAACGCCGCCGGCAAGGTGGTCTGGGACAACGACGCGTACGACTTCCTCAGCAGGACGCGCCCGGCACGGTCGACAAAAAGCCTGTGGCGGCAGTCCCAGCTCGTGCGCAAGCAGGCTGTACAAGGTCACCGACCGGATCTACCAGGTCCGCGGGCTCGATCTCTCGAACATGACGATCGTGGAGGGCGACACCGGCCTCATCGTCATCGACCCGCTGATTCTCCGCCGAGACGGCCGCCGCCGCGCTGGAAGCTGTACCGGGACCATCGCGACGCCGCCGGCAAGAAGGTCACGGCGCTGATCTACACGCATCCGCACGTCGACCACTTCGGCGGCGCGTACGGCGTGCGCTGCCGGACGGGGCCGGGGACGTCCCCGTGGTGGCGCCGGAGGGGTTCCTGGAGCACGCGGTGTCGGAGAACGTGTATGCCGGTGACGGCGATGACGCGGCGTTCCGGGTACATGTACGGCGCGCATCTGCCCAAGTCGGCGAAGGGGCAGGTGGGTTGCGGTCTGGGTCAGAACTGTCGCTGGGGACGGTAGGGCTGATCGCGCCGACCAGGAGCATCACGCGGACCGGGCAGGTCGAGACGTTCGACGGGGTGCGGATCGAGTTCCAGATGACGCCGGGGACGGAGGCTCCGGCGGAGATGAACTTCCCTCTTCCGGATCTGCGGGCGGTGTGCATGGCGGAGAACGCGACGCACACGATGCACAACGTCATCACGCTGCGGGGTGCGCAGGTGCGGGGACGCTCGTGAGTGGGCGCACTATCTGGACGAGTCGATCGGGTTGTTCGGTGGCCGTGTCGACGTGGCGTTCGCTTCGCATCACTGGCCGACGTGGGGCGGGGGACGAGATCACCGAACTGCCGACGCAGCAGCGGGACTTGTACGCGTACATGCATGACCAGACGTTGCGGATGATCAATCTGGGGATGACGGGTCGGGAGATCGCGGAGGAGATCGAGTTGCCGCCCGCGCTGGAGGGGGTGGGCGAACCGTGGGTACTACGGGTCGCTGAGTCACAACGTGAAGGGGATCTATCAGCGGTACATGGGGTGGTTCGACGCGAATCCCGCTCATCTCTGGGAGCATCCTCCGGTCGATGAGGCGAAGCGGTACGTGAAGGCGATGGGTGGGCGGTCGGCGACGGTGGCGAAGGCGAGGGCGTTCGCGCGGGAGGTGGGATCTGCGGTTCGCGGCGACGTTGCTGAACCATGTCGTGTCCGCCGATCCGGGGCATCGGGCGGCGAAGTCCGAACTGGCCCGGGTGTACACGAGGTTGGGGTATGTGACGGAGAACGCCGTGGCGAAACTTCTATCTCACGGGTGCTCTGGAGCCGACGGAGTGGCGTGCGGCGGGGTGAGTCGTCGACGGTGAGTCCGACGATGATGACGGCGTTGAGCGTGGATCAGCTCATCGATTCGGTGGCCATCCGGATCAATGGTCCGGAAGGCGTGGGATCTGCGGATCGCGATGGACTGGCGTTTTCCGGCGCTCGGTGTGGTGTATCGTACCTGGACGGTGCAGAACGGTGTGCTTGACGTATCGGAGTGATGCCGAGGGCGATCCGGGTGCCGGGGGCACGCTTCACCATGACCAAGGCGCAGTTGTTGGCCTTGTTGCGGGAAGGGGTTGACATCGGGGTCGAGGGTGATGTGTCGTTGTTGCAGAAGTTGCTCTGCCGTCGTGGACAAGCCGGATCCGAATTTCGCGATCGTGACTCAGTGCAGGGGCCGCACCTGTGGTTCTTCGGGTGCGGCCTCAACTGCGTACTGGAAGTGTCTACTTTCGTGTCGTCCTCGCCGATGCGGTGGACGCGGACGAGGTTGGTGGAGCCGGTGACGCCGGGCGGGAGCCGGCGGTGATGACGACGATGTCGCCCTTCTTGCAGCGGCCGATCTTGAGGAGTTGCTCGTCGACCTGGGAGACCATCGCGTCGGTGGAGTCCACGTGGGGGCCGAGGAAGGTCTCGACGCCCCAGGTGAGGTTGAGCTGGGAGCGGTGGCGGGGACCGGGGTGAAGGAGCAGGGGGATCGGGGAGCGGTAGCGGAGAGGCGCTTGACGGTGTCGCCGGACTGCGAAGGCGACGAGGAACTTGGCGCCGAGGAAGTCGCCCATTTCGGCGGCGGCGCGGAATGCGACGGGCGCCGCCCTGGGGTGCGGGGTTTGTTGCGTTCGGTCAGGGGCGGGAGGCCCTTGGCGAGGATGTCTTCTTCGGCGGCTTCGACGATGCGGGCCATCGTGGCGACGGTTTCGACGGGGCATTTGCCGACGCTGGTCTCGCCGGAGAGCATGACGGCGTCGGTGCCGTCGATGACGGCGTTGGCGACGTCGCTGGCTTCGGCCCTCGTGGGTCGCGAGTTGTCGATCATCGAGTCGAGCATTTGTGTGGCGACGATGACGGGCTTCGCATTGCGTTTGGCGAGTTTGATGGCGCGCTTCTGCACGATCGGGACTTGTTCGAGTGGCATTGACGCCGAGGTCGCCGCGGGCGACCATGATGCCGTCGAATGCGGCGACGATGTTCGATGTTGTCGACGGCCTGGGGCTTTTCCACCTTGGCGATGACGGGGAGGTGGCGGCCTTCCGGTCATGATGCGGTGGACGTCCTCGATGTCGCGGCCGCTGCGTACGAAGGAGAGCGCGATGATGTCTGGCTCCGGTGCGCAGGGGCCCAGCGGAGGTCGGCCTCCCGTCCTTGTCGGAGAGTGCGACGGAGACGGCGACGCCGGGGAGGTTGAGGCCCTGTAGGTCGGAGACCATGCCGCCTTCGACGACTTCTGGTGCGGACGCGGGGGCCGTCGACGCCGGTGACTTCGAGGCTCACTTTGCCGTCGTCGACGAGGATGCGTTCGCCGGGGGTGACGTCGTCGGCGAAGGCCGCTGTAGGTCGTTCCGCAGGTCTGGCGGTCGCCTGATGCCGTCTTCGACGCTGATGGTGAACCCGTCGCCGCGTTCAAGGAGTACGGGGCCTTCGCTGAAGCGGCCGGGAGTCGGATCTTCGGGCCTTGAAGATCGGCGAGGATGCCGACGCTGCGGCCGGTCTCGTCGGAGGCCTTTCGCACGCGCTGGTAGCGCTCCTCGTGTTCGGCGTAGGTGCCGTGGCTGAGGTTGAAGCGGGCTACGTCCATTCCGGCTTCTACGAGTGCCTTGATCTGCTCGTACGAGTCGGTGGCGGGGCCCAAAGTACAGACGATCTTTGCTCGGCGCATGCTTCGAGCCTAGGCCCTACCGGTGGGTAGAGAATTGGATGGGTATGACTACTCAACCACCTTTGCGTGAAGGGTTATTGACAACGGCCGCCAAGTTTTGAATTTGCGCGGCGGGGTGCTCTGATGAGCGATTTCCGAGGGTAATGCGTTGCTCACAGGTCGGTGTCACAGCGTGGGCGGGTGGAGGGGTGAAGCGGGCGTTGACGGCCGCGTGGACGTGTTGCCGTCCGGGTTCGAGGTCGAGTTCGGCGGGGGTGTCGTCGACGGGGCCGGCGAAGGCGGCGGAGGTGGGGACCATGGCACGGTCGAAGCGGGCGACGCGGCCTTCGGCGCCGATGTCGGCGAGTTCGACGAGGGCGGCAAGGGTGGTGCCGAGGGCGTCGGCGCATTCGCGGGCGCGCTGGACGGCTTCGCGGACGGCTTGCTGCCGCGCCTGGGCGTGGATGGGCGGGGTGGGGCGCAGGGACCACCAGGGGCCGTCGACGCGGGTGAGGTCGAGGTCGGCCAGGCGGGTGGTGAGTTCGCCGAGTGCGGTGAAGTCGGTGAGTTCGGCGGTGATGTGGACGCGGCCGTGGTAGGTGCGGATAGCGCTCGCCGCGGCCGTGTTTGGTGAGTTCGGGGGGTGATGGAGAAGGTGCCGGTTTCGAGTTTCTCCACGGCTTCGCCGTAGGACTCTCACCAGATTCAGGGCGGTCGTGTTGCGGTGGGTGAGGTCGTCGAGGGCGGTGCGGCGGTCGGTGCCGCGGGCGGTGACGGTGATGCCGATGCGGGCGAGTTCGGGTTCGGCTTCGAGGTGGGCTTCGCCGCGGACGGCGATGCGGGGGGCCTGTGGTGTGCCGTAGGGGACGGCGGTGGTGTCGGTGTTCGTCGTCGTTGGCCATGGGTCCACTGTCGCACCGGGCCGTGGTGCGGTCCGGGTTCGACGTCAGGTCACCTGATCGAAACCTTCCGGGTCTGGTTTACGGCGGCTGGAGGGGGCCAGAATCTACGCGCGTTACATCTGTTGTCGAGCGTTGCTCCAGGGGAGATCCGCGATGCCGTTGAACCGCCGTAAGTTCCTTTCGAGATCCGCCGCGACGGGCGCGGGTGCCGCGCTCACCGGTGCGGTCGTCGCACCGGCCGCCGAGGCCGCTCCGGCGCACAAGCCGAAGAAGCGGAAGCGGTACCGTTCACGGTCATGGGGACGACGGATCTGCACGGGCACGCCTTCAACTGGGACTACTTCAAGAACGCGGACTACGCGGACGCGGCGGGCAACGCGCAGGGCCTGGCGCGGATCTCGACGCTGGTGGACCGGGTGCGCAGGAGAAGGGCCGCGGGAACACGCTGCTGATCGACGCGGGTGACACGATCCAGGGCACGCCGCTGACGTACTACTGCGCGCGGGTGGACCCGATCACGGCGGCGAACGGGCCGGTGCACCCGATGGCGCAGGCGATGAACGCGATCGGCTACGACGCGGCGGCGCTAGGCAACCACGAGTTCAACTACGGCATCGACACGCTGCGCAAGTTCGAGTCGCAGCTGCGTTTCCCGCTGCTCGGCGCGAACGCGGTGAACGCGAGACGGAGCAGCCGGCGTTCCGTCCGTACGTGATGAAGACGATGCGTACGCCGCACGGCAAGGGACGTGAAAGGTGGCGATCCTGGGGCTGACGAACCCGGGGATCGCGATCTGGGACAAGGCGTACGTGCAGGGGGTGCTGAAGTTCCCCGGTCTGGAGGAGCAGGCGGCGAAGTGGGTGCCGAAGCTGCGCTCGATGGGTGCGGACGTGGTGATCGTCGGCGCACTCGGGTGCGTCGGGCACGTCGTCGTGGGGTGACCAGCTGCCGTACGTGGAGAACGCGGCGGCGAGCGTGGCGGCGAAGGTGCCGGGATCGACGCGATCCTGGTCGGGCACGCGCACGTGGAGATCGCGCAGCAGCTGGTGACGAACGAGCGGACCGGCAGGCAGGGTCGTGCTGGCGGAACCCGCTGTGTTACGCGGAGCGGCTCGCGCTGTTCGACTTCGAGCTGGAGTGGGACAAGGGCCGGTGGACGGTGGTGTCGGCGTCGTCGAAGCTGCTGAACTCGAACTCGGTGGCGGACGACCCGAAGATCACGAAGCTGCTCGCGGATCAGCACGCGCTGGTCGTGACGTACGTGAACCAGGTCGTGGGCCGGGCGACGACGACGCTGACGACCGTCGATGCCCGCTACAGGGACGCGCCGATCATCGATCTGATCAACAAGGTGCAGGCGGACGTGGTGACGGAGGCGCTGAGGTCGACGGAGTACGCGTCGCTGCCGGTGCTGCAGTCGCAGGCGTCGCCGTTCTCGCGCACGTCGGAGATCCCGGCGGGCGATGTGACGATCCGGGACCTGTCGGGTCTGTACGTGTACGACAACACACGCTGGTCGCGAAGTTGCTGACGGGTGCGCAGGTGCGGGCGTACCTGGAGTACTCGGCGGAGTACTTCGTGCAGACGGCGGCGGGTGCGGTCGTCGACGTGGAGAAGCTGACGAACGCGAACGACCGGCCGGACTACAACTACGACTACGTGTCGGGTCTTTCGTACGACATCGACATCGCGCAGCCGGCGGGTTCGCGGATCAAGAACCTGATGTTCCAGGGTGCGGCTCTGGACGGCGCGGCGAAGTTCGTGTTCGCGGTGAACAACTACCGGGCGAACGGTGGTGGCGCGTTCCCGCACGTGGCGTCGGCGCAGGAGCTGTGGTCGGAGTCGACGGAGATCCGGACGCGGATCGCGGAGTGGGTGACGGCGAAGGGCGTCCTCGACCCGGCTGATTTCGCTTCGGTGGACTGGAAGCTGACGCGGGACGGGACGCCGGTGTTCGCGTAGGCGGCTGCCTGTCGACCGCGCCGGGGGCGGTTGAGTGGGGACGGGTTCCGTGTGGCAGCTGCCGCATGGAACCCGTCCCCAACTCCGGCCTTTCGTCATGCCGTTGGGTCGTTGCCCCTAGCATGTTGTGTGTGCTGCGATCGCACGGACGGTACGGGGGTTCCGATGGCGGAAGAGGTTCCCGAGGAGGAGCCGGAGGCGGTGCCGGACAGTGCCGCCCACGTACTCGGTGGTCACTCTAGGGACCTTCCGGTGCAGGAAAGACGGGTTTTTCTCGCCACGCCGTAGGGCGCAGTTGCAGGCGAACCCCGACTTCCAGCTCACGCTCGCGAACCGGCACGCAGGCCGACACACTGATCAGAGCCTTCGAGGAGGTGGCCTCGCCGACCGAGGGCTGGCTGTCGCCGACGGACGGATCGACCAACCCGACGTGGGAGTTCGGCTGCCGGGTCAGCGGCCCGTACGGGCAGTTCGAGCCGATGCGCGTGCGGTACGTCGACTACTCCGGGGAGCGGCTGACAAAGCCTCAGCTGGGGAGTGCGGAGCAGGAGGAACTGGAGTACACCTTCAGGAATGCCGATGCGCTGCTCGGACTGCTCGACGGGCGGAAAGTGCTCGCGATGATGCGCGGCGACCGTCAAGAGCTCGACTAGAACCTGCCGCACATGCTGAATCTGATGTACGGCTGTCAGGGTCAATTCATTTCGTCATCACGAAGTGGGACCTGTTGCAGGCCGGGGCCGAGCCGTACAGCCTCGCGGCGGTGAAGGAGAGGCTGCTCACTGCACGACGGCTCCGCGCTCTCGTGAACAGCCGGAAGCAATAGGACACGCATCGGGCTGCGCGTGCCGCCGGGGCGAGATCCGGCTGATCCCCGTCAGCTCGGTCGGGGACGATTTCACGCCGTCTCGACGGCGGGGGCACCGTTCGCAAGCTGGAGAACAGGACGCCCAAGCCGTACAACGTCGAGGTGGCGTTCGCCGCGGTTCTGCCGGATCTGCTCGCGCGCATGCACTACATCCTGCGGGAGCAGAACAGGCAACGGCGGCGGAGCCGGTCGTCGAGTGGGGCGGCCTCCTCGGACGTGGCGCCCCAGACGGGTCAGGGGGCCGGTCCCAGCAGCTTCGGGCAGTTCATCAACGCTCTGCTCCAGAGCGTCGCCTGGGACCCATCACGACGACGAGGGCTCTGCCTCGCTTCACCATCCCGGTGAGCCTCGGCACCGCGATCGTCGCCCTCAGGCTGCCGAGATTCAGGAACAGAGACGTCTCATGGCGACGTCTCGCGACATGCCGAAGCTGCAGCGCAGAATCTGGCTTTGAAGAATCAACGCGGTGCGCGATGACGAGTCGGCCGCGCACTTCATTCTGTTGCGGCTCGTCCAGAAGCTGCGGAAGTTCGAGGAGACCCAGGGACATGACGCCAGCCGCCTCTCCTGACGGTGACTCCCCGAGGAGGAGGCCTTCTGGCCCTTTCTGATCTGCCGGGGTCACCGCGTCGGGTTCACCGTCGTGGCGGCACTCGGACTTCCTGGTCGCCGCTCGACTGCCGGGGCTCCTCTTCGACGTCGCGGGGGCGACCCCACGGGGGCAGGACGAGCGCGGTACAGGCTGGTCACCGGGACGCCGGTCGGTGATCTTTCTCGTCATGTTCACGGTGCGGAAGGCGAATACGTCGCACCTCCGGGGTGGATGCGCCGCCGGGTGCGCCGCTGCTTGACGAACACTCACGCCAGGTGCCTGATCGAGGGCGTCGTGGGGGCGGGCTGCCGGTCTCGCCCCGGACTCGGGCGATGGGCCGCTGATGGCGGGTCGTGACGTGCCTGCCGCTGTTCGTGGACTTCTGGAACGCCGACACCGAACAGGAGCCGACGGCCACGGAGACGTTCGGATGGACCGGCGGGCCGGGGCCGCGGTGGACTGGGAGTCACGAGATGCCGGCCCGCGGGTCCCGCGCGCTTCGCCCCGCAGGACGGAGACTTCGGGTTTCCGAGGGCCTGCGGCGCCACCTCCTGCCGTCCGTGACGCGGGGCCGCTCGGGCGACTGCTGCGGAAACTGTTCGGGTGGGCCCTGAAGGACTAGCTCCCGCGCGGCCACCGGCGTGGAGGAGGAGCCGGCCGGGTGGCGGACTCCCTCTCGGTCGACGAGCCTGACGAGTTTGCTGCGCTCTCCTGCCTGGTGCTGTCCGGGCCGGGGGCCGCGGTCTTCGTGTCCAGTGAGGCCGAAGGTGGTGAAGGCGGTGCGCCGGGGCTGGGGTAGGGTCCTTGCCGGTGAGGGTGTTGAGGATGGTGGCGCTGCGCCAGGCGGCGAGTCCGAGGTCGGGGGCGCCGACGCCGTGGGTGTGGCGCTCGGCGTTCTGTACGTAGACGGCGCCCTGGACGCTGTTGTCGAGGACGGAGGCGGAACTGTTCGTCGATGCGGGGGCGTTTGGCGCTGTCGCGGCAGAGGTAGGGGTCGAGTCCGGCGAGCATCCGGCCGAGGGGCGCTCCTTGTAGCCGGTGGCGAGGACGACGGCGTCGGTGGTGAGCAGGGAGCGGGTGCCCTGGCGGCGGTGCTCCAGATGGAGTTCGATCCTGGTGGTGGCGACGCGTCCCGCGGTGCGGACGGCGACGCCGGGGTGGTGGCGTCGGGCCAGCCGCCGTGCAGAGTGCGCCGGTAGAGCTCTTCGTGGATGGCGGCGATGGTGTCGGCGTCGATGCCCTTGCGGAGCTGCCACTGGGCGGGGACAGGTGGTCCCGCTCGCTTTCGGGCAGCTGGTGGAAGTAGTGGGTGTAGTCGGGGGGTGAAGTGTTCGAGGCCGAGCTTGCTGTACTCCATGGGTGCGAACGCCTCGGTGCGGGCGAGCCAGTGGATCTTCTCGTGGTCCCGCGGGGCGGGCGCGGAGCAGGTCGAGGAAGATCTCGGCGCCCGACTGTCCCGAGCCGATGACGGTGACGTGGTCGGCGGCGAGGAGGCGGTCGCGGTGGGCGAGGTAGTCGGCGGAGTGGATGACGGGCACGGTGGGGTGCGTCGGCGAGGGGTTTGAGCGGTTCGGGGACGTAGGGCTCGGTGCCGACGCCGATGGCGATGTTCCTGGTGTAGGTGCGGCCGAGGGCTTCGGCTTCCCGTCGGTGTCGAGCTGGGTGAAGTCGACCTCGAACAGGCTGCGTTCGGGGTTCCAGCGGACGGCGTCGACCTGGTGGGAGAGGCGGAGTCCGGGGGAGGTTCTCGCTGACCCAGCGGCAGTAGGGCGTCGTACTCGGCGCGCCGGATGTGGAAGCGCTCGGCGAAGTAGAAGGGAAGAGGCGCTCGCGGGTCTTGAGGTATTGAGGAACGTCCAGTGGCTGGCCCGGGTCGGCGAGGGTCACCAGGTCGGCGAGGAACGGGACTTGGAGGGTGGCGCCGTCGATGAGCAGGCCGGGGTGCCAGTGGAAGGCGGGGGCGCTGGTCGTAGAAGGCGGTGTCGAGTTCGGTGAGGGTGGGCGAGCGCGGCGAGGAGAGGTTGAAGGGCCGATGCCGTGCCGACGAGGTCGCGGGGTGCTTCGGTGGGCGGGGTGGCGGGGTGCGAGGCTTCGGAACGCGGCGGCCTCGGGCTTCATCGGGGGTGTGTCCTTCCACCGGATTTTCGGGGAGCGCGGCGAGGTCGCCCGCTCGCGTGCAGGTTGAGAGCAGGAGTGGCCTTGAGCCGTGAAGGCGGCCGTCCATGCGGGCCCGGCCGAGGACGGCGCGCCTTCGTGAGCAGGTCGCGGCGGATGGTGGCGACGGTGTGTCGCCCGCGCACGGTGGCCGCGGAACAGCGACGGTGGGAGGCGTGTCGTGCAGCGCAGCGGTGTGCGTCGACGAGGCGGGCCAGGTGGTGGGCTGCCCGCGACGACGTGGTCGGCGAGGTGCCGAGTCCGGTGCGGCCGAGTGCTTTGAGGGTGACGGCGGTCTTGAGGACGTCGGGGGCGGCGGTGCGCGAGGGAGCGGCCGAGGAGGGTCGGGCAGTCCCGCTTCGGTGTCGTCGTCGGCGCTGAGTGCAGGTCGGCGGTGTGGGTGAGCGTGGGGCCTCGGTGTAGTCGCGGACGGCGAGGAGTCCGGCGGCGACCGGTATTGCCAGCGCTGAGTTTGCGCAGGTTCGAGGGCGACCGTGTGCGCGGGTGAGGCCCGTGGAGGCGGGCGGCGTGGCGGGCGCTGAAGAGGAGGCCCGCGCCGTAGCGCGCGTCGATGTGGAGGCGGGCGCCCAGTGTCGTTCGCAGATGTCGGCGATCTCGGGAGCAGCGTCGATGAGGCCCGCGTCGGTGGTGCCGGCGGTGTTGGCGGCGAACAGAGTCGGGGGCCGGGGAGGTCGGTGAGGGCGTCGTCGAGGGCGGCGGTCGAGTTGCCGGTGACGGGTGCGACTGAGCCTCGGGAGGCCGAGCCGAGGCTGGCGCTAGCGAGGCCGTGGTGGGCGTTCTCGACGAGGAGCTAGGACGGCTGCCGTGGCGGCCGAGTGGCGTCGTGGGTCTCGCGGGGCGAGGAGGACGCGAGTTGATGGCCCTCGAGTGCCGCCGAGTGGTGACGAGGGCGCCGGGCCGGCGGGGCGTCCGGGTGAGGTCTCGCGGGCGAAAGTGTGCCGGTCAGCAGGGCTTCGAGGGCGGAGGCGGCGGGGCCTGAGTCCCAGGAGTCCATGGAGGAATTGAGGGCGCTAGCAGCAGAGGTCTATGCAGCGGTGAAGCGGCCATGCAACGAGCTGCAGTGCAGGTGGGCCGCGCACAGCGGAGTCGGCGAGTCGGCGAGCGCTCGGCGACGGCGGTGACGAGGGGCGCAGCGCGTCGTCCGGTCCTGTGCCGTGCTCGGGGCAGCACAGCTGCCGACGCGGTCGTGGAGTTGTGCGGTGACGGCGTCCCGGGGGCCGCCGGCCGGGAGGGAGCCGCCGCGTCGTGTGGCGCCTTTCGTGGAGGTGCGTCGAGGACGGTGGCGAGCAGTGGCCGCAGGGCGTCGGGGCCTTGGAGCCTCGGCGAGGGGCGGCAGTGTGTCTCATGCGGGTCCCTTCGGGTACAGGTGTGCGGGACGCACGGGCATACGGGCGGCCGTGCTGCACCTAGTCGGTCTTTTGTCTGCTGGTGCGCCCGATGTACCAACGAAGGGAACCAAAGTGCTGATGGGTGTGTGTGCGAGTTCGCGGTGAGTGGTACGAGATCGGCGCAGGTGCGGGTCGGGCCTGCGCCCCGGGAGGCGCCTTCCGGGGGTCAGGCTCTGCGACTCTTCAGTGCCCTGGCCAGGTCGTCGAGCCGCCGGCGAGCTTGCGGCGGAGGCGCGGGGGTGGGGTGCCTTCGGTGAGGCACTGGCTGCCGAGGCGAGGGTGTCGTGTCGATGGCGTGGACGGGAACGCGTGGCGGCCGGCGGCTTCGGCGATGGCGAGGGCGGCGGGCGGCCAGCGCGGTGGCGTCGGTGAAGTAGCGGGGGGACGTAGCCGCGCAGCAGGTCGCCCTGTTCGGGCTGCCAGAAGCCCTGGGCGGTGGCGGTGAACAGGTAGTTGGAGAGTTCGCGGTCGGGGTCGGTGGTGAACAGGGCGTCCCAGGCGGTGGCCTTGGCCTGCGGGTCGGGCAGGGCGGCGTGGCAACGGGCGGCGCCTTCCCGTCCGTGTGGCGCTGGGGTCGTGGGCGAGTTCGGCCTTCGATGACGGCTTTCGTCGACGGCGCCGAGACGCTCATCCGGCCGAGGATGCGCCAGCGCAGCTCGGGGTCGAGCTCGGGGCCGCCGGGGACGGTGCCGGAGTCATACCAGCCGCGGATGACGTCGGCGTACTGGGCTGGCGTCGATGAGGGTGGCGGACGGCGGTGAGGCGCAGGCCGGGGCTGCTGCCGTCCTCGGTGCGGCGGAGCAGGTCCTCGCACAGGGTGGTGAGAGGGTGAGGGCGGCGGGCAGCTCCGCGGGGGTGCGTAGGCGGTCGGCGACCTGGGTGTGGGCGAAGGTGAGGACGCCCTCGGACGGGCGAGGTCGCTCTCCTCGGCGAGGTGGGGCGCCGGCGGTCTCCAGGTAGGCGGCGGGCTCCAGCTGGCCGTCGTGACCAGCGTCGCGCAGCGTGTTCACAGCAGGGCGCGGGTGAGGCGGGTCGGGGATGCCGGAGAGGCCGCGCAGGGGCCGCTTCTCGGAGGCGGGGTCGAGGCGGATCTTGGCGTAGGTGAGGTCCTGGTCGTTGGGGACGATCAGGGCGGGGCGGGGGCCGTGGAAGGTGCGGCCCGGCGTGGCGCGTCGACGTCCGAGGCGCTCGCGCAGGACGAAGGCGCGGCCGTGCAGCGGTCGCGGTCAGACGCACAAGAACGGCTGCTGCTCTGTAGCGCTGCTGCCCTGCTGGAATCGACGGTAGAGTCGCAGGTGGTGCACGGTGTCGGCACCCGGGCAGTAGGCATATCGACCCGGTGGCGCGCAGCCAGGCGTCGGCAGCAGGCGTGGACGTCGCGGTCGGCGGAGGCGCCGGAGGCCAGCGAGTCGTGATGAAGTCGGCGAGGGTGGCGGTGTGGCGAGGCCTAGTGGCGCTGGAAGTGGATGCTGATCCCGGCGAGGAAGTCGCTCTCGCCGAGCCAGGTGTACGAAGCTGGCGCAGGGGCGCGGAGCGCGCGCACGGCGTAGGAGGCTCCTGTCGAAAAGTTGAGGGAGGGCAGAGTGCAGTGCCCCTCGGCGGCTTCGGGGGCGACGGGGTGGAGTGGAGGCGCTGGTCCGCGTCGTAGCAGGCCTTGCGGGCGGCGCCGAGAGTCGGCCAGGTGTCGGTGAAGCAGGTGGCTTTCGGTGAGGGTCCTGGTAGCCCATGTACTCGGCGAACGGCTCGTTCAGCCAGATGTCGTCCCACCAGCGGAGGTGTACGAGGTCGCCGAGACCGCCATGTGTGGAGCCATCTCGTGCGCGACGACCATGGCGCAGGTCTGCCGCTCGGCGTCGGTGACGGCCGAGCGGTGGACGCAGCCCGTCGCGGAAGGTGACGAGGTCCGTTCTCCATCGCTCCGGCGTTAGAACCCGCGGGACGAACGCCTGGTCGTAGGAGTCGAAGGGTAGGGCTCGGTGAACTTCTCACGTGAAGTAGCGGTCGAAGCACGCGCGCGTGATGCCGAGGATCTCCCTCGGCGTCGGCGTCGAGGTGGGGCGCGAGGAGCGGCGGCAGTGCAGGCCGAAGCGCGGCGCTCGGTGCGGACGGAGTGCCAGGGGCCGGCGGCGACGGCGACCAGGTAGGTCGACAGGAGCGGGGTGGTGGCGGCTCGCTGCGCTTCCCCTCCCCAGGTGCTCGGTGACGCTG
The DNA here is from genome assembly GCF_030766975.1 of Streptomyces sp. KL116D. Taxonomy (NCBI): domain Bacteria; kingdom Bacillati; phylum Actinomycetota; class Actinomycetes; order Kitasatosporales; family Streptomycetaceae; genus Streptomyces; species Streptomyces sp. KL116D. The sequence goes on from NZ_JASERH010000148.1 coordinate 45,721, forward strand.
TTGGCGAGGACCGTCCAGCCTTTCGGGGCGCGGTGACGGTGTGAGGTCGAAGAGCGCCTTTCAGGTCGGGCTGGTCAGCGCGACGAAGACGCGCTGGACGTCCTCCATGAACAGCTGCGTGTGGGCAGTACGTCTCGCCGTCCGGTAAGGGTCGGTGAAGCGGTGCATGCCCTCGCCGGTGTGCAGTAGCGCATGGCAGTGTCGGCGACGAGAAACTCGTGCGGGCCTTCAGTGAGGCCAGTGAGCAGCAGTCGGTTGCCGTCGAGGGCAGTGGGGTCAAGGGCTGCCGTCGAGGGTGACAGGCGCAGATCGGCGGGCTTGAGCTCGACGAACGTGTCGCCACCTGCGGCGCGCGCGCGGTGAACCGATCACGGTGCGGGAGTCGAAGGTGTCGGCGCCGCAGGTGAGGTCGAGGTCCACGCGTACCGCTGGACGTCGATGAGCCGGGCTCGGAGTCTGCGCTTCGTCGCGCGTCAGTACGCATGGGTTCATGCTGCCTCGATGGCACTGGACATCGGGACAGGGCTGCTGGCCCGTGGGGTCAGCGTCTCGCGTCCTCGGCGATCTGCTCGTGGTGGCGGATGACCTTCGCTGATGATGAAGTTGAGGAACTTCTCGGCAGAAGGCAGGGTCAGGAGTTTGGCGTTCTCGGCGAGCTGGCGCAGGCGCTCGATCTGGCGGGCCTCGCGCCGGGGTCCGCCGGGGGCAGTGCGTGGTGGGCCTTGAGGTGGCCGACCCGCTGGTGCGCTGAAGCGCTCGGCGAGCATGTGGACGACGGCGGCGTCGATGTTGTCGATGCTGTCGCGCAGGCGGCCGAAGTTCGGCGCGTACCCTCCGGGTCGACGGCCGGCTGTTCCGCAGGGCGGCTTGCTGGTGGTCATGACGGGATCAGCCTACGTGGAGCATGGGCGGGTCGTCGGTCGGGGATCTTGAGCGGACCAGCCGCCGGGTGCCGCGCGGCCCCTGCTGCTCGCGGAAGCGGACGGGGGCAGTACCGACGCGGCGGAGTGAAGAGGCGGGTAGAAGCAGGCGGGTCGTCGTAGCCGACGCGGCGAACGTGGCGACGGCGGCCACGGGAGTTCGGTGGCGGCGAGGAGTTCCCATATGGCGCGGCCGAGGCGGATGCCGAGGAGGTCAGTCCTGAGCTGCAGCCGGCGCCGCAAAGGCGGACGGCGGTGCGCAGGTCGGCGGGGGTCATGCATGCCGGGCGGCGTGTTCGGCGGCTGGACAGCGGCTGGAAGAGCGTCGCGAGCGAGGGCCTGGAGGATCGAGGTCGCAAAGTCGGGGCCGCGTCGGCGCAGGCGCGGCGCAGGGGCGAGCGAGGGTTCGTGGACAGCAGCACCAGTCTCCGGCACTCAGGAAGAGGTGCCCGCAGCAGGCAGCACCAGGCAGTGCAGCCAGCACAGCAGCACCAGGCCTGAAGCAACGTCAGAGAAGGCACAACAAGGCCAGTCAGAGTTCAATGTAGTCGAGTTCGGCGTACGTGGTGGTGGCCGGGCCGGTGAAGTCGACAAGCCTCGTCCCAGCCGGTCAGTCGGGTCCGTAGTGTAATGGCCGGGGTGAGCCAGATGAGGCGGGTGCGGTGACGGTGGCGCGGCGGCCCTGGGCGTCCGGTACCAGCCGCCGCCCGCGGTGACGACGACGGCGACGTGGTGGTCGAGGGTGCGCGGTCCGGACGGTGGGCGGCAGCCCGTGCTGGAGTCGCCGAGGCAGACCAGGCCGAGGCGGTGGTGGCGGGCTGGGTGTGAAGTACCGCATCCAGGTGGTGTGGTACGTGGACATGTGTCTCCCGTGGTGCTTTCAGGTCGGCGTCCCCGTCCAACACCAGCCGACTCCATGGACCCCGTCTCGCCCGCCAGAGGTGATGGTGGCGATGTGGGTGATGCGCCGTCAGGCAAGAACACGTAGATGGCCGAGTTCAGGGTGGGCGAGGACGACTACAGGTGGACGGGCGGCCGGTGCGGCATTGTCGGTGCCGCTCTTCCGGGTGCGAGGAGCAGTGGGCGCATCGGCTGCGGATGCTGAAGGCGATGGGTCTGAACTGTGTGGAGACCACCGTCCCGTGGAACCTGCACGAGCCGCGTCCCGGTGAGGTGGCCGACGTGGCGGCGGTGGGCCGGTTCCTGGGCGCGGCGCAGGAGAGGCGCCAGAGGCATGGGTTGATCGCGGCCAGGTCCCATCTGTGCCGAGTGGGGAGAACGGTGGGCTGCCTCGCACTGGCTGACAGCAGGTCCCCTGGGGTCGCCGGATCCGTACGCGTGACGCGGAGTTCCTCGCGCCGCCGTGGAGCGCTGGTTCGGGGTGCTGCTGCCGTACATCGTGGAGCGGCAGGTGGACCGAAGGGCGGCCCGGTGATCATGGTGCAGGTGGAGAGCGAGTACGGCAGTTACGGCTCGGACCATCTCTACCTGCGGGCGGTCGCCGATCTGCTGGTCGAGCTCGGGGTGACGGTGCCGCTGTTCACGTCGGACAGGCCCGGGACCACATGTTGTCAGGGGGTTCGGTGCCGGGGTCCCTTTGCGACGGTGAACTTCGGCTCCCGCGCGCGCGCGAGGGCTTCGCGACGCTGCGCAGGCACCGTGCCAAGGGTCCGCTGATGTGCATGGAGTTCTGTGCGGCTGGTTCGACCACTGGGGTGCGGGACCACGCCGTGCGGGACGCGCGGCGGAGGCGACCGACGCGCTGCGGGAGATCCTGGGTGCGGTGCGTCGGTCAATCTGTACATGGCGCACGGGGGACGAGTTTCGGGGCTGGGCGGGCGCGAACCGGGGCGGCGGGGCGTTGCACGACGGACCGCTGGAGCCTGATGTGACGTCGTACGACTACGACGCGCCGATCGACGAGTTCGGCCGGCCCACCGGAGAAGTTCTGGCTGTTCCGGGAGGTGCTGGGCCGCTACGCGCGGAGCCGGTGCCGGACGTTCGCGGGCGCCCGCGGCTGCTCGGGGCGCCGGTGGAGGCCGAGCTGACGTCGTTCACGCCGCTCGACGGGGTCCTGGCGGCGCTGGGCGGCCCCGAGTCGGAGTCGGCGACGCCGCCGTCGTTCGAGGCGCTGGACGTGGGACCGTGGTCTGGTGCGGTACGCGGTGACGGTGCCGGGACCGCGGCAGGCGTAATCCCGCTGCGGGCGGCCGGGCTGCGGGGACATCGCCGTGGTGTACGTCGACGGGGAGCGGGCCGGTGTGCTCACGGAGGCGGGAGCCGGAGCTCGCGGAGCCGGTGGCGGGCGGCACGCGCGTGGAGCTGCGTGGGCGGAGTCGCTGGGCCGGGTCAACTACGGGCCGCGTACCGGGAGCCGAAGGGCATCACGGGCGGTCTGCTGCACGAGCGGCAGTTCCTGCACGGGGTGCGGGCGCGGGGGCTGCGTCTGGACGCGTTCGTGCCCGAGCGGGCGGCGGCGCTGCGCTTCGGAGGGGCCGGGCGAGGGGCGTGCGGGCCCTGTACCGTTCGTTCGAGGTGGCCACGGCGCGGGGACGCGGCGCTCGGGCTGCCGGGGCTGGGCGCGGGGGTTTCATTGTGCGAACGGGTTCTGTCTGGGCCGCTACTGGTCGGCGGGTCCGCGGGAGGCGTTGTACGTGCCGGGTCCCGTGCTGCGGGAGGGGACGAACGAGTGTGGGTCCTGGAGACCGACCGGGCGGCGCCGAGCCGTGGTGCGGTGCGCTGGCGCCGGGCCCTGAGGGGTCGCGGGTGGCGGAGGGGCCGGTCCCGGGTCGCGGGACCGGCCCCTCGTGTTGTTCGGTGGGTCAGTCGAGTCGGTCACGGTGAGACCGGTCGATGACGACCGCGCCGCCGTCGGAGGGCGTTCGGGGTCGGTCCCACCCACGCGTCGCCCTGTTCGGGCGCCGTGAACTCGTAGGTGAACTCGGCGGTGCCCGAGGTGGTCCCCGGCAGCCCGTCCGGCGCCTCCACCCGCCCCCCGAAGGGCCGGTGACGCGACGGCCGCGGGCGGGGGCCGTCCCCGCGGTCGCTCAGCCTGTGGTGACCTCGGTGACCTCGAAGGCGTCCAGGGCGAATTCGGCGGTGCCGTGGTCGCCGGTCTTGCGCAGCCCCACCCAGGCCTCGCCCTCCTCGGGTGCGGTGAACTCGTAGGCGAGGGTGGCCGGGTTGGGTGGCGACCGGCGGAGTCCGTGCGGTCCAGCTCGCGCGGTCCGGGTGCGTCCACCGCGGCGATCCAGGCGCGCTGGCCGGCCAGCTCGCACTCGTAGCGCAGGCGGACGCGGTACCGCTTGCCGGGGGCGAAGCGCGCGGTGTGCGGGACGGTGCGGTGGACGAGGCCCGTGTTCTCGCCGCGCGACTTCAGGGACTGGGTGCCGTCGATGACGTCGTCGATCGCCTTGCCGTTCCAGCCGCGCTGGGTGAAGGGCGCGTGGCGTTGCGCGATGTGGGTGCGCAGGTCGGTGGCGCCGCCCGCGTCGCCCTTCACGAAGGGGCCCCGGCCCTGCGGCACGTGCTCGAAGTCTCGCTGACCAGGGTTCGGAGGCGTGGTGGGCCTGTCGGCCCGCACGATGCGCACGATTGTCAGAAGCGGACGCGCCGGCCGGCGGCGGCAGCGCCTCAGGAGCGAGTGACAGGGCCCGCCGCCCTCAGACGGTGAAGTACGTGAAGAGGCGCTGGAAGCGGGTGCCGTGCTTGCAGTCGGCGGCGTGGTGCCTGCGGTGGACGTCTCGGTCGGTTGGCCCGCGGTGACGCCGTCGGCGGGTGCGGACCTCAGGGTGGCCGTGGGTCTCCCCGCTGACGCCGACCTCATTATTCGACCTGGACGGACGCGGGCGTAGTCGCCAGGCGCAGGCGGGCGAGCCGCGCTGGGGAGACGGAGGCCCGGCGGGCCCGCGCCGATGACGGTTCGTGGTCGCCGAGGGCGCGTTCGGTCGCGGGCCGGAGACAGGTCCAACCCTTCAGGGCCGGAGTTGAAGCCGGGGTCGTACAGGGCGTGCCCTCTCTCCCACTGCGGCGCGCGGTCAGTCAGTGCGCGTCTTAGCCAGACGACGTAGGGCTGATCATCGGCGTCCAGCGTCACCTTGCCACCCACCACCGACACGTAGGAGACGAACACCCGCCCCTGATCGGTGAGCCGGTACAGGGCGACCCGGTTCCTGCTGGCCCACGCGCGGAAGGGCCCAACTCGTCGTGCCGCCTTGGGGTGTAGTGGTACAGCTTCGCCCGGATCGGTGGCCTTGCGGGGCTCCCAGGGCGCTTAGTGGTGCCGCCGTCGTACGCAGGCGGCTGTCGGCTAGTGATGCGGCGGGTGCGCGATCCCGCGTCGCTGACGCTGGTCCTCGTGGCGCCCGGAGAACGTGATCTCGTGCTCGCCCCACGTCTTGACCGGTTGCGCCTGGAGAGGTACTTGGCGGGGCAGCGAGGTCCGTCCAGATGAGGCGGTAGAAGGACGACCGGTCGGTGCTTGCCGGTCCAGCCCTCGTGGTTGCCCATGCGGAGCTGATGCCCAGGAGGGTGGGCCGCTTGTCGGCGAAGACACATTGTCCTTCTGGTGGTGGCGGATGAAGCGGATCAGTTTGCGAGTTGATGCCGCGCGACGTGTCAGGGCCGTAGTCGGTCTCGGTGGCCCCAGATGCGACCACAGGGCGGACCGCTCGAAGCCGTGGCCCCATTCGGTGGTGACGTTCCAGCCCTGTTCGCGGAAGGTGCGCTGGAGGCGGTCGGAGGTCAGCCGGACTCGCGGAACACGTCGATGTAGAAGTGTTGGGCCCGGGTCCGTGTCGCGGCGCAGGTCGGCGAAAGCGCTTGACGTGTCGC